>NZ_DAMALV010000015.1:0-37109 GCF_032069585.1 Moraxella sp. CTOTU48268 | reverse complement strand
ATGTAGCTTAACCACATTGCCCATAATCAAAATCGCTGGGGCGGGCAAGTTTGCCTCACGTTGTTTTGCCAGGATGGTCTCAAGCGTGCCTGTCAAAACTTGCTGATGCGGCAAGCTGGCATTGGACACAATCGCAATCGGTGTACTGGGATTTTTTCCTGCGTTAATCAAGCCACTCGTCAGTTTATCCAGCTGCTTTAACCCCATATAAAAAACCACGGTTTGGTTATCATCAAGCCAGCTAGCAAAGTCTTCATTGATGGTATCCGTCTTAAGAGAGGCAGTGACAAACTTGACAGAGTGCGCATACGCACGGTGAGTCAATGGAATACCGGCACAGCTTGCCGCCGCGGTGGCTGCGGTAATCCCGGGCACGACTTCAAAATCAACCCCAGCTGCAACCAATTGCTCGGCTTCTTCACCGCCCCGCCCAAATACATACGGGTCACCACCTTTGAGGCGTAACACGCGCTGTCCTTGCTGCGCCTGTTCAACGAGTAGCTCATTGATTTTTTCTTGCCTTACCGCATGATCACTGGCTTTTTTGCCGACGTAGATTTTGGTGGCATCACGCCTGCACAGATCGAGAATCTGCGCTGAAACCAAATTATCATAAAATACCACATCCGCTTGTTGCATCAATCGTAGCGCTTTAAAGGTTAGCAAATCAGGATCGCCCGCCCCTGCACCCACAATATACACTTTGCCAAGCTGTGCTTTATCTGTCGGCTGGTTGTTGGCGTGCTGTTGTAGCAAGGTTTCAAGTTGGCTTTCAGCTTTGCTTAGGCTATTTGAATTACCCTCAAATACCGATTCTGCGACTTGTCCTTCAAACGCTTGTTCCCAAAACTTACGTCTAGCCGTCACATTGGGCAATGCAGCTTTCACTTTATCGCGAAATTTACCGGCCAGCCCTGCCAATTCGCCATATTGGGGTGGCACGACTGTTTCGATTTTGGCTCGCAGCAGTCTTGCCAGCACTGGTGCTTTACCTGCACTGGATACCGCAATGGTAATCGGATTGCGGTCAACGATGGCAGGAAAGATAAAGGTACATAGCGGTGGATTATCGACGACATTAACTGGGATAAAACGGGCTTCACAGTCATGAAAAATCTGCGCATTCACCGTTTCATCATCGGTACAAGCAATGACAATGGTTTGTTTATCCAAATATTTTTGCTGATAAACATCGTTAATCAATTGATGACGAGAATCACCAAATTGCTCGGTGAGTCTCGGCTCATAGCTGGGTGCAACAAAAGTGATTGTCGCGCCAGCTTTATCGAGCAAATCCGCTTTACGCAGTGCCACTTCCCCACCGCCAACCACGAGTACGGGGCGATTTTCTAATTTAAAAAATAGCGGTAAGGTATTCATAGACATTCTCAACATTAGATAGTGACAAGAACAATTAAGCCGAACCGAAGTTCAGCTTAACATTTTCATACATACTGCCGATCAAAAATTATAATTGTGTGTGTAGACCACATTCACGGTTCTCTTCAACTTTGGTTGGGTCAAAGTAGTCATGTTCATTTGGCAAATCATGCTCTTTTAAGTAAGCTTCTAAGTCATCTTCTGACCAATGGAACAATGGCGCTACTTTTAACACGCCGTCTTTACTTTCTGACAACACATCAAGCGATTGACGAAATTCCGTTTGGTCTTTACGAATCGCATTAATCCACACGTCAGGGGCAATTTCTTTTAACGCACGTCCAAATGGCTCAAGTTTCACTTGTTGGGTGAATTTTTCGTGTGCTGGGTTGTTGACGCTAGGTACGCCGTTGAATTCGACATCACGCCAAGCTGCGGTTTGTTGCGGCAAGTAGGTAATCACGTTTAAGTTTAAACGTTTAATCAAATCTTGCGCATGGCGATAAGTCGCTTCAGTGTTGTAGCCAGAATCCACGAACAATACTTTGATATCAGGACGTTGTTTGGCAACCATCTCTAACAGTACCACTTCATAAGGGCGAAAGTTGGTAGTGATAATAGGATTACTACCTTGTGCCAGTGCCCAAGCAATGATTTCCTCTGGGGTTTTGCCATTCAATTCTGCATTGGCTTTGTCTAGGTCTATATTTAGTTTATTGCTCATTGGATTTCCTAATGTTTTATGGTGAAAAATTGGGATACGCTATGCTAATCAATTATGCGATGTTTAAAAAATGATTTTTAATGATATTATTATGAAAATTTAGAATTAACAAATTAACTTGAAATGCAGAAACCAGAAGTTCGAAACGATAAGGTAGCAACTTGCGAAAATTAAAAAAGCGAACCCTTAGATTCGCTCAATCTTAGCATGATTCAATAATTAATTGGCAAAAATCGGTAATTGCGTCACACTGCGACCTGTATAACGGTGTTTGATATCGACAAAATAATCAAACCAACTGGGGTTAAAATCGCTGTCATTAATATCAAACTCACTAAACCCTACTTCGGTGAGCAGCTGCAACGTATCTGGCAAGATATCACCGCTAGCGCGCAACACAATAGCGGGGGTATAACTGGGATGTTGCTGAATCTTTTGCGCCAAACTATAACCGCGTCCATCACGAAAACCATGAAAGTCAATCACAATCACGGAAAGTAGCGGCATCACTTTGGCAAAGTCCTGTTGCAAAAACTGATAATCACTCGCGCCCGATAAAATAATACCCAGTTTTTTATCGCCCAACCGATGGGACAGTACTACCAAATCATCCGCTTCTAACTGCGGTTTTGGCGGATTTTTCTCGCTAAATTCAATAGGGCGATAGTCCACCAAAATTTCAGTGATATCTGAGGCATACTGGGATGGGTCGATATGCTCGATTTTTTGCTCATGAATACTCACGCTCACTGACTTTACATTATCAATCACTTGGCTTTGGTTAATGAGTGCCATGGCTTATCCCTCCACCGGCTGTTCTGATTTGTCACGATATACATACTCTTTAAATGGCTCAATGCCAATACGATCAACAACTTCGGCAAATGTTTCGCTACCAAAGTCGGTAGCCGCCGCTTGACGGTATTTAAGATAGACTTGCAGGATATCATCCACTGTCGCCGCGACCGCATCGACAGGCACGGATTTACCCAAAATATCGCCTAATTTGGCGTCTTGACCCGATCTACCACCCAGCGAGATTTGGTACCAATGCTCGCCTTTTTTATCTACGCCCAAAATACCGATATCGGCGACATGGTGATGCGCACAGGCATTCATACAGCCTGACATGTTTAGGCGAATTTCACCAATATCATGGACAAAATCTGCGTCTTGGAAATATTGATTGACTTGGTTGACGATATTTAAGGTGCTGGCATTGGCCAATGAGCAATAGTCAAAGCCTGGACATGAGATAATATCCGTCAATAAGCCAATATTTGGGCGGGCAAGGTCGTATTGTTTGAGCACCTGATAGACGTCATATACTTCTTCAAGTTTGACATCCGTGAGCACCAAGTTTTGATGATGGGTGCCGCGCACTTCACCAAAGCTGTATTTATCCGCCAAATCAGCCACCACACGCATTTGGGTGGCGGTGATATCGCCGGTGTCTTGCATAAAGTGTTTGAGTGAGATAATCACCACCTGATAGCCTTTGACTTTGTGCTCGCGGGTATTTTGGTTAAACCAACGCACAAACTCGCTATCTTCAAACTGGGCAGCCAGTTTGTCTTGGCTAGCTTGTAATTGTTGTTGGCTGAATGTTTGGTACGCTGGCGGTGGAAAGAAGGTTTTGGCGTGTTCAATTTGTTCAGCTGTCAGTGTTAATGCACCGTCTTTATTGTGTTTTTCCCAATCTTCTTCCACGATTCGTGAAAACGCTTCGGCACCCATACTTTCAACCAAAATCTTGATACGGGCTTTGTATTTGTTGTCACGGCGACCGTATTGGTTGTAGATACGTAAGATGGCATCTAAATAAGAGAGTAAATGACGTTCGGGTAAAAACGGACGAATCACTTTGCCAATCACAGGGGTGCGCCCTAGACCACCGCCCACTATCACTTCGAAACCGATGTCACCTGCGTCATTTTTGACCACATGCAGGCCAATGTCATGCAGCTGGGTCGCGGCACGGTCTGACCGAGTACCAATAACCGCGATTTTAAATTTACGCGGTAAATAGGTAAATTCTGGGTGAAACGTTGACCATTGGCGAATGATTTCACAATACGGGCGCGGATCGGCAATTTCATCAGCCGTCACACCGGCAAACTGGTCGGTAGTGGTATTGCGGATACAGTTACCTGAAGTTTGAATCGCATGCATTTGTACCGATGCCAATTCTGCCAAAATATCGGGCACTTCTTCTAATTTTGGCCAGTTAAATTGCATATTGGTACGGGTGGTGATATGACCATAGCCACGGTCGTATTTTTCGCTGATGTCGGCAAGTTTACGCAGTTGATACGTCGCAAGCAGACCATAAGGAATCGCCACGCGAAGCATCGGCGCATGACGCTGAATATATAGACCGTTCATCAGGCGTAATGGCAAGTACGCTTCTTCACTGAGCTCGCCAGCCAAAAAACGTCGGGTTTGGTCGCGAAACTGCTCGACCCGATCATCTACCAATTGTTGGTCAATTGCGTTGTATTTATACATGCGGATTCCTATGTCACTAAGACAAATTCTAATTACAAAGTGAATTTAAAACTTTTAGCTTTTGCAGCTATTTCAACTGGGTGAAATTTTAACCTGCCTATCATAAATGCCCAAGGGGTTTTTAGTAAATTCCATTTTTACATAAATATATCGAATTACTGCATTTATTATTGCGAACTGCAATATTCTATTATACGCTACCTTAATTTTCTTGAACCGTCTGTTTTTTTGACACGCTAATATAGGATATCCGATGAGCCAAAGCGCCACTTCAACTCTCCATTCTCTAAGCCAACTGGTCCCACCACACGGTAGTGACACATTAAAAGAAAAATTACTCCAAGGCGATGCGCTAACCGCTGCCCAGCAAAAAGCCAAAAATCTGCCAAAAATCCAAATCAGCTCCCGTGAAGCCGGTGATTTGATTATGCTCGGTATTGGCGGCTTTACCCCGCTAGATGGTTTTATGAACCAAGCAGACTGGCAAAGCGTATGTGACAATATGCATTTAACCACTGGCGACAATGCGGGCGTATTTTGGCCCATTCCTATTACCCTATCAACAGATACTGCCACTGCCGATACGCTAAACCCAGGCGATGACATTGCGCTAGAATACCAAGGCGAAATCATGGGAATTTTGACCTTAAGCGAAAAATACCGCATTGATAAAGCGCACGAATGCCAAACCGTCTTTGGCACCACAGAACTTGAGCATCCCGGCGTTGCCATGGTAATGGCACAAGGTGATGTCAACCTAGCCGGCGATGTGGTGGTGTTAAGTGAAGGCGAATTCCCGAGCAAATATGGTGATATCTACCTCACCCCGGCACAAACCCGTGACATCTTTACTCAAAATGGCTGGAAAACCGTCGCTGCCTTCCAAACCCGTAACCCGATGCACCGCTCACATGAGTACCTTGCCAAAATCGCGATTGAAATCTGTGATGGCGTACTCATTCATTCATTGCTTGGCGCATTAAAACCTGGCGATATTCCTGCAGACGTACGCCAAGAAGCCATTGGTACATTAATCGACCATTACTTCCGTAAAGACACCGTCATCCAAGCAGGCTATCCACTGGATATGCGCTATGCAGGTCCGCGTGAAGCATTATTACATGCCTTATTCCGTCAAAACTATGGTTGTAGCCATTTGATTGTTGGGCGTGACCATGCAGGCGTCGGTGATTACTATGGCGCATTTGATGCGCAGCATATTTTTGATACACTTAAACCGAATGATTTAATCACCCAACCGTTAAAAATTGACTGGACATTCTGGTGTGATGCTTGTGACTCGATGGCATCGACCAAAACTTGCCCACACGATGCCAGCCATCATGTCAAAGTCTCAGGTACCAAATTGCGTAAAGCCTTATCGGAAGGGGAAGATGTGCCTGATAACTTCAGCCGTCCAGAAGTGTTAGCGGTACTTCGTAACTACTATGAAGGCTTAGAAGAGCATCAAAAACATAAAGTTGAGTTAACAGGTCACTCTGCAAAATAATTATTGCGCAGTTTAACGCTTATTAATCGATAAAAAGGGTATGTGATAATACCCTTTTTTATCAAACCTTAAGCAAAAAAATTAGCAAAAAAAAGAAGCATGCGGCTTCTTTTTTTATTGCTTAACTAAGCTAAATTTAACTAAGCTAAATCACATATTCGACATGCGAATCTTGTAGAAAATTGGCAACAAAATGACTCGAGGGATGATTGACTAGCGTCTCATAATCCCCAATTTGCACGATTTGACCTTGGTTCATCACCACAATTTCATCGGATAATTCTGCCGCTTCTTCTTGGTCATGGGTCACTAAAATACTGGTGACACCAAGCTCATGATGAATTGAGCGCAGCCAAGCGCGTAATTCTTTACGCACCTTGGCATCGAGGGCGCCAAATGGCTCATCGAGTAACAATAGCTTTGGCTCTACCGCTAGCGCACGCGCCAATGCGATACGCTGACGCTGACCGCCTGAGAGTTGATGCGGGTATTTTTTTGCGGTTTGGGATAGTTGCACGAGCTCCAGCAGATAATTGACCTTTTTGCTGATTTCCGCGTTGCTTAGGCGTTTGTTTTTTGGCATGACGGTCAAGCCAAACGCCACGTTATCAAACACGGTCATATGGCGAAATAACGCGTAATGCTGGAACATAAAGCCGATATGACGCTGCTGCACAGGCACATCGGTCACATCTTCACCATCAAACAAAATACGCCCCGTATCGGCAAGCTCAAGCCCTGCGATGATGCGCAGTAAGGTAGTCTTACCACAGCCTGAAGGTCCCAACAGCGAGGTTAATTTGCCCGTCGGTACGGTTAAATTGATCGGTTGTAGTGCAGTAAAGCGACCAAACTGTTTGGTGATATCACGGATTTCAATACTCATGGTATTCTCTTAACTTTTTACTTTTTAAATTGCATCAATGTTATTCATCATTGCCAGACTGACGTTTAGTCAACGCCTGCTGCACGATTAAGGTAACGAGTGCCAACAACGCCAACAAACTCGACAACGCAAACGCCGCCGTCATGTTATATTCATTGTAAGCAATCTCAACCAATAGCGGCATGGTATTGGTTTCACCGCGGATATGACCTGAGACCACACTCACCGCGCCAAACTCACCCATCGCACGGGCATTGGTCAAAATAATACCGTATAGCAATGCCCATTTGATATTAGGCAGCGTCACCCGCCAAAACATTTGCCAGCCTGACGCGCCGAGTGTTAATGCCGCTTGCTCTTCACTACTGCCTTGCGACTGCATCAGCGGAATCACTTCACGTGCCACGAATGGAAAAGCCACAAACATGGTGGCAAGCACGATACCGGGAATGGCAAAAATCACTTGAAAACCAAAGTATTCTAGCCAGCCGCCAAGCCACGTATTGGCGCCCAGTAGTGCCACAAACATCAAGCCTGCAACCACCGGCGACACCGAAAATGGCAAATCTAGCAGCGTGGTGAGTAATTGCTTACCTTTAAAATCAAATCGGGTCAATAGCCAGGCTAATGCAATCCCAATCACCGTATTAATCGGCACCACAATCAGCGCCGTAATCAAGGTAAGCTTGATAGCCGATAATGCCTCGTGATCGGTCAAGGCAGCCACATACAACTGCCAGCCAGATTTTAAGGCTTCATAAAACACCGATATTAGCGGAATCACTAACATGAGCGTCATAAACGCCACCGCAATGCCAATTAAGGTATAACGTAGCCATGTCGGCTCACGGGTTGCGGCTTGGGTTTGGTAAGGATATTGGCTGCTATCTATCATACACTTGCCCCGCCCATACGTTTGGTAAATAGCCACTGCAAGGCATTAATGGCAAATAAAATCACAAACGAAATCATCAACATAAACAAAGCAACCGCAGCAGCGCCTTGCACATCAAAGCTTTCAAGCTTACCGATAATGATTAACGGTAAAATCTCAGACTTCATCGGCAAATTACCCGCAATAAAAATCACCGAACCATACTCCCCCGTCGCCCGCGCAAACATCATGCCTGAGCCCATCAGCAAGGCAGGATACAATTCTGGTAATATGACCCGTCTAAAAGTTGTCAATCTACCAGCGCCCAGCACCGATGCCGCCTCTTCATATTCTGGCGACAGCTCCGCAAGCACAGGTTGCACCGCACGCACAATAAACGGCAAACTCACCACAATCAACGCCAACCAAATACCAATGGGGGTAAAAGCAATTTTAATGCCAAATGGCGCAAAAAACTGCCCGATTAAACCATTGGGTGCATATAAGGTTGCTAGCGAAATACCCATTACTGCCGTTGGCAAGGCAAACGGCAAATCCACGAGCGCATTTAAAATCGACTTCCCCCAAAACTCGTAGCGCACCAATACCCATGCAATCAGCGTACCAAACACCAAATTGGTCAATGTCGCTAGCAATGACATTTTTAGTGACAGTTCAATCGCTGCCTTGACGCGCGGCTCGGCAATGGTTTTGATAAACCCTGCCACACCAATATCGGCGGTCGTCATTACCATTGCCACAAATGGCAACAGCACGATAATCGACAATGCCAACACACTGATGCCCAAACTCAAATTAAAAAACGGCATGATATGGCGCTTTTTATTGCGTTTTAAGGGTGAATTGGGTGTTTTAGGCTGATTGTTTGATGTTAAATCGGCTTGATGGTTAGCATTGATGCTTGCCATGCAGGGCTTCCTTTACTAATAATCGGTAGGCGACGTCAGAATTTAGAATAATAAACATACAAAAATAAAAATTCAAAAATAAAGATACAAAAAGCTCTGTACCCAAAATCTTAAGCACGGCTATAGTACCATCTCACTTTGATTTTCCAAACTATATTTATGCGCTTTAAATATTCTTAGCTAGAATAAAAAACCAGAGCCGAACTCTGGTTTTGTTATCTAAAACAGCGAACTATTTTGCTGCAGGTGCCGATGCTATGGTGCTCGTTGGGCTGGCTAGTTGATCAAAGACACCACCATCTTTGAAGTATTTGGTCATGATATCCGTCCAACTGCCAAATTCAGCATTCGGACTAAAGGTGGTAAGCGCGGGTAATTTATCTTGATTTTTAGCCAGTACCGCCGCATCGCTTGGGCGAAGGTATAAATCTGCCGCCAATTGCTGGGCAGGCTCGCTCCACAAATAATCAAGATACGCTTTCGCTGCGTCGTTGGTGCCTTTTTTATCAGTCACTGATTTGACAATCGCCACGGGATTTTCTGCTGATATGGTGTAGCTTGGATAGACAATTTGCACATCGCCTTTACCAAACTGTTTAACCGCGAGATTGGCTTCATTTTCAAAGGTGACTAACACATCGCCAATTTGGCGCTGTAAGAACGTAGTAGTCGCCGCACGCCCACCATTTTCATACACCGGTACGTTTTTGAGCAACTCTTTGACAAAGTTTTTGGTTTTGCTTTCATCTTTATTAAAACTATGTAAGCCGTAGCCATACGCGCCTAAGAAAGCATAACGCCCATTACCCGTGGTTTTTGGGTTGGCAAGTACGATTTGTACGCCTGGTTTTGCCAAATCAGACCAGTCTTTGATTTGTTTTGGGTTGTCTTTACGCACCAAAAACACGATGGCACTGGTATAGGGTACTGCTTTGTTTGGGAATTGGCTTTGCCAATCTTGTGCCACCAAGCCTTTTTTCACCAATAGCTCTACATCTGAGCCTTGATTCATACTGACCACATCCGCTTGCAGACCGTTGGCAACTGCGAGCGCTTGTTTGCTAGAGCCGCCATGCGATTGCTGGATATCAATAGTTTTGCCGCTATTTTTGGTTTCATAGTCTTTGATAAACAGGGGATTGTAGCTTTTATAAAAGTCACGAGCGACGTCATAGGAGACATTGAGCAGTTTAATACCGCCTTTATCGCTCGCGCCTGCATTTGATTGCGTAGCGGCTTGACCTGAAGCGGCTTGTTGGTCTTGCTGGGTGGGCGCACGTGAACAGCCCGCTAGACTCACGCCTAATAACGCTAGACTTGATAGCACGGCTACGGTTTTGTGTTGAACCTTAGTTTTTTTTTGAAAATTAACAGTCATCATGGTCACCCCTCATCTCAATGTATAAAAATCAATATATAATGTTAAATTCATTCATACTATTTTACAAAAAAAGCGTCGTCAAGCAAAAACAATATTATTCTGTATCCATATTCCACTTCTGAATATTACATCATAAAATATAATGTAATATTTAAAATTAACAGCTTAACAGGCTGTATCAAACCTGCATCACATCTAAATCACAAATGTCACGTTGTCAGCGTTATCATTTTCGCCTACAATTTTATTTTTAATTATCAAGAATTTTCCATGGCAAAAGCTTCCAAAACTGTTATCAAATCAATTGAAGAGCAGCTCGCACGACTGGATTTGCAAACCACCTCATTAAATCAGGCTGATGACGTATTTTTGGCGCTGCTTGACGATAGTGAGCCTGATAATAAAGCAACTGCAAAGCGTGACAGTGTTGATAACTTGAGTGATTATGACTTTAGCGAACAATTAGCCATTCAAGATCGCGATAACCAACTACAACAAGCGTTAAGTGATACTGTATTGTCACTGAGTGATTATCTATCCGCTGTGCAGTTGGTGATTAGTGAAACGTTTGCCCATACCGTTTGGGTGAAAGCTGAAATCCGTAGTCTGTCAGCCAAAGGCGGTCACTATTATTTTGAATTGGCGGATAAAGATATGGAGGGCAAAGTCACCGCCAGCTGCCGCGGCACGCTATGGCGCGGTCAAGCAGCCAAAGTACTGTCAAAGTTTGAAAAAAACACTGGCATGAGCCTTGAGCGAGGCTTGAATGTATTGCTCAAAGTCTCAGCCACGTTCCATGCCCAATATGGCTTTTCGTTAAACATCGTCGATATCGACCCCACTTACACACTGGGCGATTTGGCAAAGCAATATCAAATGATTTTAACCAGACTGCATGAAGAAGGGCTGCTCGATCTCAATCAATCGCTACCGATGCCGTTTGATATTGAGCATGTGCTCGTCGTCGCGCCTGAAAAAGCTGCAGGGTTGGGCGATTTTCGCGCGGATGCCGATAGACTCGCCAGTACAGGGGCTTGTATTTTTCATTATGAGCACGCCACCTTTCAAGGCAATCACGCACCTGAAGACATCCGCCAAGCCATCATTAAAGGCATGAAAAATCTGAGCAAGCAGCATATTACCGCAGATTTGATAGTGATTATCCGGGGTGGTGGCGCGGTGGGCGATTTGGCCTATCTCAATGATTACGAGCTTGCCGCGCTGGTGGCGGAGCAGCCGATACCGGTATGGGTCGGCATTGGTCATGAGCGCGACCGTGTTATGCTAGATGAAGTGGCACATCAAAGTTTTGATACCCCATCGAAGGTTATCGCAGGCATTCGCAATCATTTGCTCACTATTACCCAAGGTGCCAAACAACATTTTTTGACCATCGAGCAAATTGCTAAGTCCAGCATCTTGCAGGCACGCCGTGATAGCGAACAACAACTTACCAAGATACAATCGGCAGCGCAGCGACAATTATCTGCCGCTAAACTTGCCATCGACAACCAATTTGTACAGATTCGCCAACTTGCTTATCAGCAAATCACCACGGCTCGTCAATCGACCAACCAACTGCGTGAGATGACATTGTTACAGCATCCGTCAACTGTATTAACCCGTGGCTATGCGATTATCAGAACCTCGCATCCTGCATCAAATACGGTGATGACTTCGATTGCCCAAGTTGAGCCCAATTCAACCATAACCATTGAACTACAAGATGGCTATCTACAAGCCACCGTCAACGCCAAACACGCAAAAAACTGACCTATCTATCAACAGGAATAACCATGACAGAGCCAACCGATTTTAAAAGCGCCTATGAGGTGTTAAAAACAAATGCACAGCGCTTGCAAAATAGCCAAGAGCCCAATATTGACGCGCTGATGACCATTGTAGCGCAGTCCATTGACGCCTATAAAGTATGCCAAGCGCGGATTGATGCCGTTGAAGCCTCGCTTAATCAAGCGTTTGAAACAGACTAAGTTTCAATCAAGCAGAAAAGCAAAATAAAAAAGCCACTATCGAAGGATAATGGCTTTTTTATGTTGGGCATTTAAATTTCTACTTTGGCACCCATTTCTACCACATTGTTACTAGGAAGTTTTAGAAATTCAGCCGCGGTGCCGGCATTACGGTGCATATGGGCAAACAATTTTTCACGCCATAGTGCCATACCTTTAATACTCTCAGATGCCACCACTGCCTCATGGGATAAGAAATAACTGACCTTGGCAGGATCGAAATCAAAGTTAAATTGCTGAATGTGTTTGAGCGAATCTGGCACATCAGGGTCATTTTTAAAGCCAAAATTGAGCACCACCTTCCAGCAATTGTGTCCCAAATAGGTCACTTCACTACGTTTACTGAGACCCACCCAAGGGGTTTCTAAGGTATTAACGGTGACAAAGATATTGTACTCATGCAAGCATTTATTGTGCTTTAAGTTTTGTTTCAACGCCACGGGTACGATATCGACTTCAGAGACCATAAATACGGCAATGCCTTTGATTTTTTTGATATTTTCAAAGAGCACTTGGCAGCGCTGGTTGATTAAGATTTTCTCTTGCAGTACCGCTTGCTGATTTTGCAGCTCTTGGATATTCTCAAGTGGCGCGTTTTCAATATCTTGGGTCAGCTTTTCTAATTTGCCTTGCGTCGACTCCAAAGCTATTTGTAAGCGTTTATTGGTAAAACTGCCAAACAAGTCATCTAAGAAATTTTTTAAGTTAATTTGCCTTGTGGTATGAGCAATTCTCACCAAGTTACGCCCATCTCGCCAAGTCATCATGAGCACAAACATGACGCCCCCTAACAACAATGGGAACCAGCCGCCTTTGAGGAGCTTCAGCAGATTTGACGCCCAAAACAAGAAATCCACCACAAAGAACAATGAGGTCGCGGCAATACACAGCAGCAATGGGTATTTCCACGCATAGCGAATCACAAAGAAGGTCAATATCGTGGTAATCAGCATATCCGTACAAACCGCAATACCATAAGCGGCCGCTAACGCACCCGATGATTTGAACATCACCACAGCAAACGCAATGGCGATAAATAAGCCCCAGTTAATCGCTGGAATATACACCTGACCCACTTCTTTAACATTGGTATACACAATACGCATACGCGGTAAAAAGCCCAGTTGCACCGCTTGTTTGGTGATACTAAACGCCCCAGAAATCAGCGCTTGTGACGCAATCACCGTCGCTAAAGTTGCCATCACCACCATCGGGATACGCATGGCATCTGGAATCATCAAAAAGAAGGGATTGGATTTGCCATCGGGATTGGCCAGTAAAAATGCGCCTTGACCAAAATAATTGAGCAGCAAGGCGGGCATGACAATGGAAAACCAAGCGATACGAATCGGTTTTTTGCCAAAATGCCCCATATCGGCATACAAGGCTTCACCGCCTGTCACACACAACACAACTGCCCCCAAGATGATAAAGGCGAGTGTCGGATTGGTCATCACAAACTGATAAGCATAGATGGGATTGATGGCTTGCAAGATTTCGACATTGTGCTGAATATGATAAACCCCAATGCCAGCAATCAATAAAAACCATAGCACCATCACAGGTCCAAATAGCTTGCCGATACCTTTGGTACCAAATTTTTGCACAAAAAACAGTAAGAACAAAATGGTCAGCGTGGCAGGAATTACCACACTATGCAGCCGTGGCGATACCACCGTCAAACCTTCTACTGCCGATAGCACCGAGATGGATGGGGTAATCACCCCATCGCCATAAAACAAGCAGGTACCAAATATTCCCATGGTCATGATGACTGCGTGCAATTTTGGGCGATGTCTCACCGCGCTTGATGCCAAAGCGAGCATCGCAATCAGACCGCCTTCCCCTTTATTGTCGGCACGTAGCACCAACGAGATGTACTTAAGACTGACGATGATGGTGATAGTCCATACAAATAACGACAGCACCCCATAGATATTGGCAACGTTAAAGGCGACATGACCAGAATTAAAAACTTCTTTTACTGAATACAGTACACTGGTACCGATATCGCCATAAACGACCCCGATTGCCCCTAATGTCAGTGCAGGAACCGAGGTTTTAGCATGTGCTTTACTCATAAATTAACGACGCAATTTGATAAGATGGATTATTATAAGTCGAATTATAAAATTGCGGTTAAATTATATTTTGTAACCAAAGTTATCTATGTACTTGACGATAGTAACATTTTATCAGCGTTAACTTGAAAGAAGTAACCTAGTCCCTTGTTTTTAATGATGAAACGGCGGTTTGGCAAGCCAAATCATACCAATCAATAATAAGAACACCAAGCCAAACAGATAAAAGACCTCATTCGAGCCAATAATCAGCGCCTGTTGGTTAATATTTTGGTTGATGAGTGCCAGCGTTTGCTCATAACTCATGCCAGACGCTTGCAGGCTTTTTGACCACGCATCAAAATTGGAATTTTGGGTGATACTTTCGGTCAAATAAGTATGCGCATGATTGCTACGTCTTTCCCACACAGTCATCACCATTGAAGCGCCAATCCCGCCCGCCAAGGTTCTCACAAAGGTAAAAATGCCTGTCGCTGCCGCCATTTTATCATGCGAAATGTTGGAGAGCGCAATGGTGGTTAGTGGCATAAAAAACATGGCGGTACCCAGTCCTTGGATAAACTGCGGCCAAAACACATCCCAAAACGTCATCTGCGGATTAAAATCACTTCGCCATACAAAGGTGGCACAATAAATTAAAAAACTTAACGTCACCAAGATGCGCATATCGATGTTTCGCGCGTATTTACCGATTAAAGGCGTCAACAATACCGGGAAAATACCAATCGGTGCCGCTGCCAGACCTGCCCAAACCGCGGTATAGCCCATGGTTTGCTGCAGCATGACGGGCAATAGCACAATGGCGCCCATATATAGCAAAAATGCCAAGCTAATCACCAATGTGCCAATGGTAAAATTGCGGTCTTGAAAAATCGACAAATCAATAATCGGATGTTCCTCACCGCGCTCCCAAATTATCAAATAACTCAAACATAAAACGCTAATGACGGCTAAAGCAATGATTTCAGGGGAAGCAAACCAATCGAGCTCACGCCCACGATCCAAGAAAAACTGCAGTGCACCTATCCCGACAATCATCAAAACAAGGCCTACTTTATCAATATCGGTCTTGATGACAGGCGTTTCGCGGTTTTTAAGTTGTTGCCATGCCAAAATAATGGCAATAATCCCAATCGGAATATTGATAAAAAATATCCAGCCCCAGTGATAGTTGTCGCAGATATAACCGCCCAAAATCGGACCTAATATCGGCGCGGTGACGACCACCATAGCAAATAATCCAAGCGCCATCGCCCGTTTTTCAAGCGGGAAAGACTGTAATAATAGACTTTGTGCCAGTGGAATCATCGGACCTGCTACTGCGCCTTGCGCCACCCTGGCAATAATCAGCATCGTCAAACTATGTGACACCCCACATAGCCATGAACAAAACACAAATAAACTTGCCGACACCAAAAACACTTTGACCGAGCCATATTGACGAGCCAACCACCCTGTGAGGGGAATAGATATCGCGTTGGAAACGGCAAACATAGTAATTACCCATGTACCTTGCGAAGTCGCCGCACCCAAATCCCCTGCGATGGTCGGTAATGCCACATTGGCAATGGTCGAATCAAGCACCATCATAAACACCGCCATGGATAGGGCAAATGTCACAATCGCAAGCGGCATCCCTGATAAAGGCGCGGGTTGGTCGCCCTGTGGCTGACTACGGGCTTGATTATCAGCCGCTGGCTGCTCGGTATCCATAGTGGGTGAAATTGCTTCCGCCATTTTTCACCTCATGATTGGTTTTGCTGGATGATTTGTTGGATAATTTTGGTCGCGCCTGCCATATCGACTTGCGGCTGCAGCTGCGCAACAGGTTTGTTGCTAGCGGTCGCGGTAGCCACCTGCGGTTTGCCTTGTTGGTCTCGGCTATCAAGCTCGGCATGCATACTCAGCCCGACGCGTAGCGGATGTTGTTGTAATTCTTTGCTATCGAGTGCAATTCGTACAGGCAGACGCTGGGTGACTTTAATCCAGTTACCGGTGGCGTTTTGGGCAGGCAAAACCGAGAACGCACTGCCCGTCCCTGCTGACAAGCCAATCACTTTGCCATGATAAACAACCTCTTTACCATAGATATCTGATGTTAAATTCACCGCTTGACCCAGATGAATGTCTTTAATTTGGCTTTCTTTAAAATTGGCATCGACCCACAAATCATGTAGTGGCACAATCACCATCAAAGGCGTGCCTGCGCTGATTTTTTGACCTAATTGCACACCGCGTTTGGCAATTTGCCCATCGATGGGTGCTACGATCTGGGTACGGTTGAGATTGAGCCAAGCGGTTTGGATATTCGCCATCGCGGTTTGCACCGCAGGTTGTGATAGCACATCATTTTTACCCAAATTGGCCACTGTCACATTGCGCTGCGCTTGGGCAGTCACAACGGCAGAGCGAGCGGTGGCTTGCTTGGCAACTGCCGCATCGAGCTGGGCTTGGGCTTTTTTGACAGTGTCGGCAGCATGCTGGACTTCTTCTTGCGATACCGCTTGACTTGCCATCAAAGCGGCGCGGCGTTGATAGTCAGATTGTGCGGCAAGCAGCGCAATTTTGGCAGATTCAATTTGCGATTGCACTTCATTCATCGCAGTTTGCGCTTGCGAGATATTGACATCAGCTTGTTGGATGGTTGCGGTTTGGGTTTTGTACTGTCTGATTGCTGTGCGCAATTGTGCCTTGGCGGTTTCAAGGGCTAAGCCATTATCCGCTTGGTCTAACGCTACCAAGGTTTGCCCGGCTTTGACCATATCCGTGTCATTGACCCCAATTGCTGTCACCGTCCCCGATATTTGCGCGTTGATTTGTACTTGATTGCCGCTCACATAGGCGTCCTCGGTACTGACTTGATAGCGCCATTGGGTAATGTATAACCATAACGTCACCGCAGCAATGGCTAAAACAATCAGGGTAAATAAAAATAGGTTTTTTTTACGTTTGGATTTGGCAGGGATTTGGGTTGTGCTATGCGTAGGTGCGGGTGTGGGTGCTGGTTCGGGGCTATCATCAACCCCATTCGGCATGGTTTCAGCCATTTTTTCGTCCTTATCGCTAAACTTGAGTGGCAAAATCTAAAAAATCCGACGGTTGACAGACGGATTGATGCTAGAAAATAGCTCGATTATGTAATTTGATACGTTTAATGGGTGGCAATATAAAACTATCCTAAACAGCCATCAAGCATCAAATAAAACATAAATGTTGCATAAGAATACAGTTAGGTAGATAATGTTGTTTATTGTAAAAATTTTGCGCAATTCGTGCGATTGCTAAAATTTAAAGGCTAAGACATAAAGCGTAAGATAAAGCGCGTAAGGATACTAAAAAGCGATGAACGAAAATGATTTACGGGTCATTAAGACTGAACAACATATCGAGCAAGCTTTTCTGGCATTACTACAGCAGAAACCTTACCGCGCCATCACGGTGCAAGATATTTTAGATACTGCAGCGATTAATCGCTCAACCTTTTATCGTCATTACGCCAGTAAAGAGGCGCTGGCAGAGAAAATGGTGAGTAATTTTCGCCAAGTCTATGAGAAGTTTTTAACTGAACGCTTTAGTGTCGCCAGTCAAGAAAATTTACTGATGTGTTTGGAACAATTTTGGGCGTTTATTCACGCGCAAAAACAACGCATACTGGCTTTTTGGCAAATCAAAACCCCAAATATCCATTTATATGATGATATGTATGCGTTAATCAAACAAAATTATATTGAGCATGCTAAGCGTCATGGACGCCCAGGCGACTTGGAGTTTCAAGGGCATACGTATGCTGGCATTATATTAAACAATTTAAGTTACTGCCTGCAGCAAGACCACCACATATCACTCGAGGATATTCGTAGCAATATACAACTGATGATGCAGACAGTGTCTATACAGTAATCTCTCATCATCATAATCCGCAGTAGCCTTGATGTCCTCATTAAACATTAGTTAAACCGCACTTAAGCCAGATTTAGGATTTTTTACCGACTAAATCAATCACCCAAAGTTCCGCTTGCGAGCCCAGCCGAAATGGCACACCCCAAAAACCATACCCCGAGCTTACAATCACATCGGTATTGTTGATACGTTCATAGCCGTAACCCAAACGGTTGATAAATTTGACAATGAAATTGGCAGGAAATATTTGCCCATTATGGGTATGTCCAGACACTTGCAAATCAATCGGTAATTGTACGTTTTGTTCAATTTCATTGGGCTCATGGTCAAGTAAAATAATCGGCTTATCGGTATTTGACGGCATTAAGTCCTTGGTCGCTTTACGATAAGTGGCATGATTATCCAGTCGCCCTACCAACCAAAGCTGGTTATCAACCAACACTTTGTCATCTGCCAATAAGGTGATATTGGCTTTTTTGATCGCATCGCGAATCTCGCTTTCATGCCCATACATATCATGATTACCTAGCGTGGCATACGCGCCCATTGGCACTGCATTTGCTAGTTGCTGCAGCGCGGGCTGCATATTTTGCGAGGTATAATAGTCAACATTATCATCCATGATATCGCCAGGCATGAGCAGCAGTTGCACGTCCTGTGCTTTTACCATATCGGTTAATCGGTTAATTTGCCGCTCACCGACCATTAGACCCAAATGCAAGTCTGAAACCATCCCAATCCGAATCGGTTTGGCCAGTGGCTGATTGGCAGTCAAGCTGATATGACGAATGGTGGGTGTATAAGCATTATAAATACCCATCAACACCATGCCAAAAAACACGAGCGGCAACAAAATGCGTTCCCCGTAAATTTGATAACTCACTGAATTAAAAAATTGCGGGGCAACTTTCATCAACACCAGATTGATAATGCCCACCGCCACCATCGACATGATGACAAACCACAAAATAGTCAGCCAAGTCATAGACAGCTTAAGCCCAAAGCTTGTCAATCGTGCGATGCCAAATACCAATAACGCATTACTCATCACAAATAGACTAATCATCAAATAGCGAGAAGACCGATCGGATAACCAAGACCCTGCCCACCACTGCAGCCCCCGCCCTGCCCCATAAGTAAACAATTCAAACAACAATACAATGACGGTCAGAAATATCCAACGCATACCAGCCCCAAATTTTTGATAAGTAAAGGTTATATAAAGAATGTTTGTGAATTTACAATGTGACTTTATCTATTAAAGCCAATCAGTGAATTTGAAAAAATCAATTAATATAATTTGCGCATTAAAAAACCCAACTTACGAGAATAAGTTGGGTTTTTTCGATATCGGCTCATCCGATGACGATATTGTGGCAGGTTTATTGATTTTTAACAAGCAATAAATTTGCTATAATAACCCTTTTGGCACTTTTAAAAATTATGACTTATTCAACTGCTGTTAATTTATCTGATATTGCGAGCCCTGCCCAAACTCGCGTCATTGTGGGGATGTCAGGGGGCGTTGATTCTTCTGTCACCGCCGTTTTGCTCAAACAAGCGGGCTTTGACGTTGAAGGCTTGTTTATGAAAAACTGGGAAGAAGATGACGGTACCGAATATTGTACCGCCATGACTGACCTTGCCGACGCGCAAGCGGTCGCCGATAAAATCGGCATTAAGCTACATACCGCTAACTTTGCCATGGAGTATTGGGATCGCGTATTTGAGCATTTTTTGGCGGAATATAGCGCTGGTCGCACCCCAAACCCTGATATTTTATGCAACAAAGAAGTCAAGTTTAAAGCCTTTTTGGATTATGCGCTAACCTTGGGGGCGGACTATATTGCCACCGGTCACTATACACGCCGCGGTTTTAGCAATGAAAATGGCAAAGCACCACTACTGCGCGGACTTGATAACAATAAAGACCAAAGCTATTTTCTGCACGCGGTGGCAGGCGATAAAATCGCCAAAACCTTGTTCCCTGTGGGTGAGTTAGAAAAACCTGAGGTACGCCGTATTGCCGAGCAATATGATTTAGCGACAGCGAAGAAAAAAGACTCTACGGGTATTTGCTTTATCGGCGAGCGACGCTTTAAAGACTTTTTACAGCAGTATTTGCCCGCTCAAAAAGGCGATATCTATACCGATGATGGCAAAAAAATCGGCACCCATGATGGCTTAATGTATTACACACTCGGTCAACGTGGCGGTATTGGTATTGGTGGGGTCAAAGATAGAGATGAGGCGCCTTGGTTTGTGTTGCACAAAGACTTGGATAATAATCGCCTGATTGTTGGTCAAGGGCATGACCATCCGATGTTACAATCCACCGAATTGACTGCCTATAAACTTGACTGGGTGGTTGATGCACCCGCCCAACTGTTTACTGCCCAAGGCTATCGCTGTACCGCCAAAACGCGCTATCGTCAGCCCGATCAAGCCTGTACAGTTTTTGCCCTTGATGAAATGGGGGACACCATAAAAGTGGTGTTTGACGAGCCACAGCGCGCGGTGACACCCGGTCAGTCTTGTGTGTTTTATCAAGATGACATCTGTTTAGGCGGTGGCGTGATTCAAACCATCGATGCCTCTACTAGCCTGGCTGAAGTTTAAAGCTTAATATACATCAAGACACAAACAGCGCAAATTGATACCATTTGCGCTTTTTTATACCCTATTGATTAAGAAAAGTTTGTAGCTAAGCGTTTGTTCCACCCTGCTTTTTTTCGTAGGTAGCCAATTCCCCAGCAGCTTAAATAAATCACAAATGAAATGGTAGTAATATAAGGTGAAATCGGCAGTCCAGGTCCTAACGATAGTAATATCCCGCCGACCCCAGCGATGATGGCAAACAGCATGGACAACAAATAGACATAGATGGGTCTAGCCGTCACTTGACTCGCCGCTGCCGCAGGCGTGATGAGTAACGATAATAGCAGCAATGCACCGACAAACTGCACACTCACCGCCACCACAAGACTCAGTGCAAACATAAACAGCAAAGATAAAAATGTTAAATTCAAATGCTGCGCTTGGGCAACTTGCGGATCGACTGCGGCAAATAACATGCGCTGACCAAATATGGCGATGATTGACAGTACAATCACCGCGACCACTAACATCGACTGCAATTCAGCGGGCGTGATTGCAACAATTTGTCCGGTTAATAAGCCAAATTTATTGGAGGAGCGACCTTGATACAAGGATAAAAACAATACCCCCAGCCCAAGCCCGAATGGCAACAAAATACCCACCACTGAGTTGCGGTTTTTGCCATCAATCCCCATGACCCCCAGCACCATGCCAGCCGTCACTGCCCCAATAACGGCGCCTAGGGTGACTGAAGACCCTAACCATAAAGCACACGCCGCCCCTGCAAACGACAGCTCTGCTGTCCCATGCACGGCAAACGCCATGTCCCGTGCCTGTACCATCGGCCCAATGAATCCCGCCATCACACCCAACAACACCGCTGCCACAATGGACGTTGATACCAAGGGCAACAACTCAGCAAAGTTATCAAAATTGATGATGGTATGTAGCCAAGTCGTGAGCAGCATGTAAATTCCAAAAGTTAAAAAACCATCGAATGTGATGGCTTGTTTTTGATTGAAGCAAATAAATTAGCGAAATCGATTGATTAAGTCGACACCACCGAGGCTGGCAGTCGCATTTTCAAGGCGCAGCACTTTATCCACTAAGGGTATAATCGGTTCGAGTTCATGACTAATCATCAAAATCGCGGTATGATGCGCCTGTTTGCGATGGGCTAAAATATCACTGACCACATACTGGCTTGCTACATCAAGGCTCAGCAGCGGCTCATCCATCAACAAAACATCAGGCTCAGCGACCAACGCTTGGGCGATACGCATGCGCTGCTGCTCACCACCCGATAGCATGGTAAGCGGCGCATCACAAAATGACTCACCGCCGACTTCCGCAATGGCTTTATCCACCAAGTATTTTTTTTGTTTTGCCGTCTGCCAAAAACCGCCCAAGGTTTTTTTGGGGCTAAACAGACCAAACAGATAATTTTCCCCATCTAGCCCTAGCTGCACCAAGTCCCTACCCCGAATCGGTAGTTTTGGCGCAAAGTCTTTGAGCTGAGGCACATAGCCCACTCGAATATCTTTGCCAAGCGTGATTGAACCACTTGACAGTGGCACAAGTTTGAGTAAACTTCGCAGCAGTGTGGTCTTGCCTGTCCCGTTTGCGCCGAGCAGTGCCACAAATTCACCCGATAAAATCGAAAAATTGACATCCTGCCAGAGCAGACGTTGTCCAAAGTGCATACTGCCATTTTTGACTTGCAAAACGACTTGCTGTGATTGTGGCAGTTTGACAAACGATTGGCAATGAATGGCCTGCGCAAACTGCCGCTCGCTATTGGCTATTTTGGTGGTTGACATGGGCATGGTGGCTACTTCTTCATCCTAACGGCAAGATCCTAAAGGCAAGGATGGTTGATTGGCAATATCACATTGCAAAAAATCTGGGCTAAAAAATTTAAGCATTATAAGGGATAACCCGCCAATACTATACCAATTAACGCAAATTTTTCCCCAAATGCGTTAATGGGTAATCTAAAATTTTTAGGCTAGTTAAAATTAGCGCGTCGCTGCCGCAAAATCATCCAGAGTTTTTTCAATAAATTGCGTATAGCTTGTCACGCCATCGGGCAGGGTTTCATAAACCGCCACAACCGGTACTGTTGATGCCTTCGCCAATGTGATTAGTTGCTTTGAGGTAGCATCCTCGGTCTGGGCATTGACCACCAACAAACCGACTTGTTTATTGCTCAGCAGGCTTTTGCTGTCATTGAGCACTTTGACAGACACCCCTGCATCCGTCTCTGATTGCACAGCATAGGCTTTTGGCGTCACATCCTTGATGCCCATATCTGCTAGCAAATACCCGATGACGGGCTCAGTAGCAAAGGCAGTGATGGCTTTTCGCTGTCCGATTTGTTGGGCTTTGACTTTAAGCGCATCAATTTGCTGGATGAATTGCTGGGTATTTTTCGCATAAATTGCTTGATTGGCAGGCGATGTTGCAGCCAATTGCTTGTTGACCGCTTCAGCCACTTTTTTTGCTGTATCGAGGGAGAAAAACACGTGCTCATTGAAGTCACCGTGCGAGTGACTATGTACTTCGCTATGCCCTTCACTGGGCACGTGAGGATGATCTGATGGTTGCGCATGGGCGGTCTTTATTTCGTGTTGGGTGTCGTGTTGGTGTTGTTCACTGGCAGACTCATCTGCCGCATTGTCCGTGTTAGGCGTTAGCCCCGAGAGTGCCACCGCATTAATCAGCACAGGTTTGTGACTCACCGACTCAGCTAAGCTCATACCCCAATCATCATACCCACCACCGTTGACCAGCATGACAGCGGACTTAGTGATATTAAGCTTATCGGTCGCTGTGGCTTGATAATCATGCGGATCTTGTGATAAATCATTGACCCCCACAATCACATTAACTTTATCGCCCCCGACCGCTTTAGCCACCGAACCCCACACATTGGTGGTCGCATACACCGTGGGTAATTGGGTATTAATAACGGTGTTTGATGAGACTGTTGTAGCTGAGCTATTTGATGCGGATTGATTTGAGGCTGATTGCTTTGAGGTGGATTGATTATCAGTTTGCTTTTGGCAGCCTGTTAATCCACCCAATAGGCTCATCGTCAATGTTACCCCTGCAATCGTGGGGGTTTTTAGTAGCCTTAGTAGTAAAGGTCGGCTAAAAAAAGCATATTTGTTAATCAATGCGTTTATCATGCTAGGTTGCCCAATCAAGTATTGAAAATGGTAAAAATGTTATATTATAACATTTTAATGGTGTTCTCAAGGTAGCTCAATAATTTATGCTGGCTTGGATTTCATCTATCGCACCTTTAAATTCAACTATTTGCGCTGACCTTTTTATGCCATAATAAATTTATCACCTTGCTGTATGGTTCACAGGCGAATCGGTTGTCATCTTCTACGCTTCACGCCTGTCAGCACTTTTTTATATGACCCACTCTCACAGGATATTTTTATGAAACAATTTTTCGCGCCTTGTCTGGTACTTGCCAGTATATTGGGCACAACATTTGCCCACGCAGCCTCTATGCCAGTGGATACCAATGCCCGCTTTAAACTAGGGTTAAACGCGTCAATCAATCATTATGCGTACGACAAGGACAATGATGTTACGATCATGCCACAGGCATTTTATGACAATAATCGATTCTACATTGAAGGCAGTGAAGCGGGTTATTATCCCTATAAAGACGCACAAAACGAATGGCGATTGACCGCAAGCTACGATAGCCGGTCATTTGATCCAGACGATGCGAGCACAGCGGCGTTAAAAGGACTCGATGAGCGTAAATGGTCTGCTATGGTGGGCACTAGCTATATGCGCATCACCCCGTATGGTGGCTTTAAAGCGCAACTGGAAACTGATGCGTTAGGTCGCAGTGATGGTACCAGCGCAAAAGTGGCGCACTTGAGCAGATTTAAAGCAATGGACGATAAAATCACCATTTATCCTGAGTTAGGACTGCAGTGGTACAATGACAAGTACAACAACTACTACTTTGGTGTTTCTGAGCAAGAATCGCTACGCACCGGGATAAAAGCTTATAACGCTGATAGTAGCATTACTCCCTATGTCAATGTCAGTGCCAGTTACGCCATTTCGCCACGTTGGAGTGCGTTTATAAGTCAGCATTTAGAGTATTTGAGCGATGAGCAAAAAGACAGCCCACTAGTTGATAACCGTGTCGATAGCAAAACTAAAATTGGTTTTAACTATCAGTTTTAATGCCTAGCTTGATGCCTAGTTTGCCCATAAGTTTTAATGCATAGATTGCACATAAAAAGCTGTCTATAAAAAGCGCAAATTGTTTGATTTGCGCTTTTTTTATTTATAAGAAAGGGTTATTCACTTCGTCCACGTGCGACGCTTGCTGTTGTTGCGTGGCAGATTTTTCCACCGTTTGCGCTTGATGGGCTTCTAAATACGCAATGATTTGGTCCAACACATCTTGCAATTGTTTTGCCGTGGCTAAACTTTGTTTATCCAACGTAAACGTTGCACTGCCATAGAGATTGACTTGCTCTCCTTGATTCTCAAGGGTAAATTCGCCCAATCCTACGCTTTGGCTATCATTTTGAAATGGTTTAAAAGCACTCATCTTTTTCCCCTGTTTAGTTGCTGATTTGCTGTTACTGATTTTGGTTATGGTGCAATAGTCGCTACATTGCTCGGCAAACTGGGAAACGCATTGACCCCGGTGCGTTTTTTAAGGGTACTTAGGCTAATTTTTTCAACGGTTCCGCTATCATCATTTGGGCTAAAAAATGCCATCGCTTGATGTTGTGATGGCAAATATACCGCTTTAAAAAAATGCGATGGCACCAACACGCGATTTTGTAGCCGTTTGACTTCCGGTGTTAAGAACGCCACTCCTGTCACTACATAAGCTGAGCCGTATTGGTTGGTCAGGTTGCGAGTTTGTGTTTCAATTTTTACCCAAGTTTTACGGTTGTTGTCAGGTGTTTGTGGCGCTATATTGGCCAAACTAAAGCTATCAAATTGTGAGTCCGGGTTTGCCATATCAGCATTGGGCGCTAAATGCCCTCTGTCAAATCCGGTACGGGTATAATCGCTCAATAAGCTACGCACCTCGGTTGGCAGGCGAGTTTCTTCATGAAAGTTATCCTCTCTGACCAAGGTTTTGGCAGCCGTTATTCGTTGTCGCGTCAAATGCTCAGCGACCCAAATAGGGGTTTTGGTGACCCCCGAATACATCACCGCAAAGCCATTAAAGCACAGGGGGTAGGTTTTTTGCGACAGTTTAGCGGTCATTGTCGGCTGGGTTTTCTCCAAAAATTCGCTGGCGCATTTTTGTAACGCCTTGTCTAGCGGGCGCGTGGTGAGTGCTTGGGTATCTGTGTTCGCTTGGGCGGTAGGAATAGTAGTAGGGATAGTAACAGTATTGCTATCGGGCTTGGCGGTTGAGGGCGCAACACTACAACCTGCCAGATACAGCAAGCCAACGCTTATGGCTGATAAGATGGCAGTATGGCTAACAAAATGGGTTTGAACTATCATGAGTGACCTTAAAAAAAGAAAAAAATGAAGAAAATGAAAAATAGTACAATGACGACAATGGTATGGTTCGGGCTAAAGTGTCGGATAACGTAGTTTAAATCCCGGTTTAAAACTTCTTGGTTATTTTATAAGGTTTTTTAGTGGAATACGCAAATATTTACTGGCAGTGATAGCAGTTTTTTGAAATGTTTTTTGGCTAATATTGCGTTGACTATTTTTATCCCAATATTTTCCCATCAACAATTGCTTAAGTTCTGATAAAATACGCTTTTTGTCGTTAGTAAATTTTTATGAGTACATCAACCACATCAAAAAACGCCGTCGTCTTACTCTCTGGCGGGCTAGATTCCGTGACTTGCCTTTACTGGGCAAAAGCCAATTATGCCAACGTCACAGCAGTAAGCTTTAACTATGGTCAGCGCCACAATAGCGAACTAAATGCCGCCAAAAAAATCGCCGCGACTGCCCAAGTCAACCATCGCATTATCGATATTGATTTGGCACAGCTAGGTGGCTCGGCGTTGACCGATGCTTCGCTGGTGGTACCCGATGCCAAACAAACAGATTTTAGCGATAATCAGCATAATGACAGTATTCCAATTACTTATGTACCTGCGCGTAATACCATCTTTTTGTCGTATGCGCTGGCATTGGCAGAGGTGACACAGTCCAATGCCATTGTGATTGGCGTCAATGCAGTCGATTACTCAGGCTATCCTGATTGTCGTCCTGAATATATTGAAGCCTTTGAAAAGATGGCAAATCTCGCTACCAAAGCTGGTGTGATGGGCAATCATCTCCACATTGCAACGCCATTGTTGCATTTAAGTAAAGCAGAAATCATTAAGTTGGGGGTATCGCTGGGGGTGGATTATGCTTTGACCGTGTCATGCTACCGCGCAGATAGCGAAGGGCGCGCCTGCGGGCACTGCGATAGCTGTTATCTACGTCAGCAAGGTTTTTTACAAGCTGAAATAGATGACCCGACTATTTATCAGTAATCTATCATCATCAAATCCTGCCAGCTTTATTGCGTCAACGGTAAAGCTAGCCATTGTACGATTGAACACCTGCTGTTCTATACTGCTGTCTCTTATGAGGATAAACTATGAAACATTCAGCCATCGTGACCCTATTTGCTAGCATGGTTTTGCCGTTTGCCGCACATGCCGCCAACCCACAGTATGTCAATGCTTGCGCCACCCAAATGACCGAAAAACACATCACTGATGCCGCTTCTGCAAAAAAAGTATGTACTTGTGTGGTAGATGAACAAGCAAAAATCACCCAAGCGCAAAAAAATGAGCTTGATGCCTGGGTAAAAAGTGGGAAAGACGTTCGCCAAAACAAAACCTTCCAAACCATCAGTGCGCGTATGAAAGCTTGCGGCAACGGCGTTAAATTTAATAAAGCCCGTCCCTAAACGGCTACAATCAATGCCATAATCGATAGCGCCGCACCACCAGACCAGTTGTTTACTGGTCTTTTTTTGTTTTGTCGCATGAAGAAGTTTGTACTCAATCTGGCTTTCTGATATTGTTAGTTCAATTTTTACTGGGGAAATGAACATGACTCAACTACCCAATTTTTTGGTCACGACGGTTGAAGCGGATACCAGCCGTCATACCACAGTGCAGCCGCAATTTATCCAGCGTCAAATCAATCTGCTAGCTTATGCCAAGCAGTCAGAGAAAGGCTTGATTCTGTACTTTTATCCAAAAGACAACACCTCAGGCTGTAGTGTACAAGCGCAAGATTTTAGCCAGCACTTGCCCCAACTGCAGCAGCTTGGCTACCAAGTCATTGGCGTATCAAGAGATAGTGTCAAAAGTCATGAAAAATTTATCGCCAACCAACAGATTAGTTTTGCACTGGTGAGTGATACCGATGAACAGCTTTGCCGATATTTTGGCATCATTGCCGAAAAAAAACTGTACGGCAAAGTCAGCCTTGGCGTGGTGCGTTCAACCTTAATTTTTGACAACGCAGGCAAGCTGGTTCATGAGATGCGCAATGTCCACGCCAAGGGGCATATGGATAAATTACTTGCGATATTGCCCACCCTTTAACTCAAATTAAGCCAAACACCTTATTTTATTTTGATTTTTTGACTCGAGATCACTCATTGTATGTCCGTGAACCAATTTTTTAAAAATATCTATCACGACTTGTATTATGACGTCTATAAAGCAGTCGGTGGTTCGCTCGAAGATGAAGCGGTTAATTGGCCGCTGTATCTCTCCAAACTTGCCAGTACAGGCATTAAAATTATGGTACTGTTGGCAATTTTGGTCGTGGTTTATCGGCTAAGTTTATTGCTCATCAATTCTGCCCGTTTTATCGCCAAAGACAGTAAATACAGCCAATCGTTAAGGCTTATCGCACGGTTGATGTGGTTATTTTCAAGTTTGCTTGCGGTGATGAGTCAGCTTAATTTTGAACCTGAAACAGTCAAAGCCACTGCCAAAGCCGGTATTTGGTCAGTGATTTTTTATATGGCGTGGTACAACCTCGGCTATTTGATGCAAAAAATGCTCAAAAATTATGGGCTAAACGCGTCGATTGAACAATTATTGCATAATTTGTTGTCCATGCTCATCATCGTATTATGGATTGCCTCGGTGATGTCGCAGTTTGGTTTTGACATTGTGTCTGTGGTCGCAGGTCTTGGGATTGCAGGTATCGCAGTGGGTTTTGCCGCACAGGCCACACTCGCCAACTTTATTGCCGGTATCACCATTTTGATTGAGCAGTCGTTTCAAGTCGGTGATTGGGTCAGCATCAATGAAAAAGAAGGTAAAGTAGTGCAAATCGCCTTGCGCACTACCCAAATTTTGACCCGTGATAATATCACTGTGATTTTCCCCAATTCAACGGTTGCCTCAGCCGAAGTCATTAATTTAACTGCCAAAAATCTGATTCGTTTTGATATTGAAGTGCGTATCGCATTGGAAGCGGATATTGAAAGCGCTCGCGCTATCATTCTTGATATTTTAGCCAACACCAAAGAGGTATTAGAGCGTCCTGCGCCCACAGCGACGGTGGATAAAATTGGCGATTTTGGGGTATTTTTTATCGTGCGGTTTTGGGTCAATCCGCCACACGTGTCTCGGATGCCATTTATCAAAGAAAATCTACGCGAACAAATCAAAGTAGCACTCGATGATGCCGGCATTGCCACACCTTACCCTCATATGCAGCTTTTAATGCCAAGCGAAGCAGCCCCATCGGTAAAAACTTCCCCATAATTTCAGACATTCTGTCATTTGTCCTTTGCTAATCATGCTAAAATACGCCATTAATCAACTTTGACTTTTTTTGGCAGTATTTATGACAGACAGCAATACAACGCCCGTTGGGCAAACTTTTCACATTGTCATCACTTGTGCGGATGGGCTAGAGATTCCCTTGCAAACTGAGCTGGCAAGCTTTGGTATAGATACACAAATTGAGCGCACGGGTCGGCTGATGGCGACATTGACGTTGGCGCAGATTTATCAAGTTTGTCTATGGTCTCGTGTGGCATCACGGGTATTGCTACCACTGGGCAAAAAGAACATCAATCCCGAATACGATATTGCAGATCAGCTCTATACCTTTGCCAAAACTGTCAAATGGACCCAGCTATTTGATTTGGAGCAGACCTTTGCAATTCGTTTGACTCTAGATAAGCGCGTACAAGCCAACCAGCAATTCACCATGCTGCGTGTCAAAGATGCGATTGCTGACCAATTTAACGAGCAGTTCAGTCGTCGCCCCAATGTCGATAAAAACCCCGATTTTGGCATTGTCGCTACGGTGGGTGACAAACAAGCTGAATTGTATTTAGACTTATCAGGGACCAGTTTGCACCGCCGTGGTTATCGTGCTGCGATGACTGAAGCGCCACTCAAAGAAAACTTGGCGGCTGCCCTGCTCTATAGCGTGAATTTTCACACCACCCAATTTGACAGTATCGTCGACCCGATGTGCGGCTCAGGCACGCTGATTATTGAAGCCTTACTGATGAGCGCAGATTATGCCGTGGGACTGGATAAAGCCGATAGCCAATTTGGGTTTTATGCATGGCAACATCATGATACTGCCCTTTGGGAGGCTATGGTGCAAGACGCGCAAACCCGTTTTCATCACCGCCTAAATGCCATGGCAAATGGCGAGATGCCCGCGGTATTTGCTTTTGATATGGACTCAGGCGCGGTTCGAGCCACGCACAAAAATTTAATCGCCGCAGGTTTGACGCCTATCATCAACCGTATTACCTTGCAGCAGCGGTCACTGGCGACCCTTAATTTGGCACTAGAAAAACAAGTCAATGGCTGGGTCAATCCCCTGTTTATAACCAACCCACCGTATGGTGAGCGTCTGGGTGAAGAAGAATTGATTAAACCCTTGTATCAAGGTTTGGGTAAAAAACTACAAGCCCTGTTTGCAGACAGCCCTGCCAAAGTGACTTTGGGTGTCCTCGCTGCCAAAGTTGAACAAGCTGACGTACTGCCCCTTGCCGAGCCAAAAACCCTACGCTGTCACAATGGCGCTATCACCGTTTATTTTCGTTATGGTGAGCTGTTAAAGAGTAAAGACACACCGCTGATTACGCGCTTTGAAAAGCGTGAAATCGCTGTAGAAGAAGGTCAAGATTTTATCAATCGACTACAAAAAAATCTTGCCAATCTGCGTAAGCTGGCTCACAAACAAGCCGTGACCAATCTGCGGGTGTATGATGCCGACTTACCTGATTTTAAAGTGGCGGTGGATTTGTATGGCGAATTTGTGCATGTGCAAGAATATGCCGCCCCCAAATCAATCCCGTTAGAAACCGCCAAAAAGCGCTTTAATCTAGCGCTGCATGGGGTGCGTGAAGCTTTGCAAGTGAACCGTGAGCAAGTGTTTATCAAAACCCGCGCCCGCCAATCGGGCAATGAGCAGTATGAGAAAAAAGCCAATTCAGGTAAATTCCATGTGGTCAGCGAGCCAACCGCCAACAACCAACGGGCGTATTTTTTGGTGAACTTTAGCGATTATTTGGATACAGGGCTATTTCTTGACCATCGCAGCCTCCGAAAAATTATTGCAGAAAACGCACGCGGTAAAACGGTGCTCAACCTGTTTGCTTATACTTGTACTGCCAGCGTGCATGCGGCATTGGGTGGGGCAAAAGCGGTAACATCGGTGGATTTATCACAAAACTATCTGGATTGGGGACGCAAAAATTTTGCCCTAAACGGCTTGCCAGATTTGCCAAGCTACCAGTTTATTGCCCAAGATATTTTTGAATGGATTAAAAGCAATACTGAGCAGTACGATGTGATTTTTATCGACCCGCCGACTTTTTCTAACTCCAAGAAATTTCAAGGTACTTTTGATGTGCAGCGCGACCACGTACCACTCATCAACCGTGCCATGAATCGCTTATCCGCTGAAGGTGTGTTGTATTTTTCCAATAACTTTACCAAATTTGTGCTAGACGACGAAATCAGCAACCGTTATCACGTTGAAGAAATGACCAACCAAACCATCGGCTTTGATTTTGATAGTAAACGCCCTATTCACCAGTCGTGGGTGATTCGCCACAAATAATTTGCCAATAAAAAAGCGATGACTCATGTTAGCCATTGCTTTTTTGATGAGTTGGTTATTTTGCCAGAGTGTTGGTTTCAATCACACTATCAAGCTGATAAAGGTTGCCATAGCCTTTGGTATCGGTCGGTGGGGTGCGATAGCGAGTCAAGCGCAAAACCCGCTGTGCGCTTTCATCATGACGATAATTGATGATAGGCGCATCCAAAAGATGCCATTGACCCACCGCTGTTTTTAGTCCCTGAGTGTCATAATTGATGTCACGCACTTCTAGGCACTTTCTATCGGTCACGTTGTCGCAATACTGCCATTTCGGTTTGACCTCCAAAAATACGGTTTCCCCTTTGCCGTATTTTACTTCAGGCTTTAATTTACCTACCCACTGCAGCCAGCTACCATCAGCCGTGGTTTGCGACAATACTGCATCTACTTGAGTTTCCATTATTTGTAGCTCACTTGGGCTTTGCATCTGTTTAGCAAGCCATTGTTCCCGTGCTTGCAATTTACCACAACCCATTAAAGTACTAATACCTGTCCCGATGGGTTGCATGGTATTTTTGCTTAGGCTATATTGATTTGATAGTTGGTTACAGCCTACACTATAGGTTATGTGATTTTGGTTAAAGTTTAGCGTGACTTTGCCATTCTGTGTTTGCAAGTATGAACCATTCCACGTAATCGGATCTGTGCTATTGATATTGTTAAGCTGCCAATCATAACTCTGTAAAGAATTAGTGGTTGGAGTAGAGCCGATAAAGATGGGCAACTGCACGTATGGCACTCTTTCACTAGGGGCTGATGGGTTAGTATTCACCGTTTGGCAACCAGTCAGTGCAATCATGAGCAATGCGCTCGTTTTAAAGCCACCTATAACCACTCGATTGTTTATCATTGTTTATATCCATTATTACGCCATTAATTGAATTTTAGCCAAATATTTTTGGTTACTCAGCATTTAATCTGTAAATTTAGTTTAGTACCTTTAAATTTAGTTAAGTATATTTAATGGGAAAGTTGACATAAAAAAACCCAGTCAAGCGACTAGGTTTTTGATTTCAAACTTAAACTACACGATTATTTATTCGGTTGTGGCGTGGTGCGTAGATAAGGCTTGATTTCTTTATGACCTTTTGGGAATTTCGTGGCGATTTCTTCATTTTTCACGCTTGGCGGGATAATCACATCGTCCCCGTCTTGCCACTCAACTGGCGTTGCAATGCCATAATTATCTGACAATTGCAAGGCATCAATCACCCGTAAAATTTCATTGAAGTTACGACCGACAGCAGCTGGGTAAGTGAAAGTTAACCGCAGTTTATGCTGTGGATCGATAATGAATACGCTACGAACCGTATGCGTGGTTGACGCGTTTGGGTGAATCATGTCGTAAGCTTCCGATACTTTTTTGTCGGCGTCTGCAATGATGGGGAAATTCACCTCGCAGCCTTGGGTTTCTGAGATATCGCCTGCCCAAGCTTTGTGAGCTTCTACACTATCGACTGATAAAGCAATCGGTTTGACATGGCGTTTTTTGAACTCATCACCCAATGATGCCGTGCGTCCTAGCTCCGTGGTACAGACTGGGGTAAAGTCTGCCGGATGTGAGAATAAAACCACCCAGTTATCACCTTGCCAATCGTAAAAATTGATGTTGCCTTCGGTGGTTTGTGCGTCAAAATTTGGTGCCGTGTCGCCAATTCGTAATTGTGCCATCGCTGACTCCTTATGATTTTATTTGATTAATCGTATATGGTTATTGTTTGATATCGGTCTATCACAGAGACTCAGCAAAATTTTAACAGATTTTAAATTCATCAATAATGACTTTTTGCGAATCCTTGTTTCTAAAAAGTCATAAGCACCCTACGATTGACTGTTTTATAGTGGAGGTTTTAATCAAATTCCGCGGTTTTTAAAAACCGCGCGACGACGTTAAACTGTCCAGCGGTGGTATCTTCTTCATACATGGCTTGGCGAAACGCATTGGAATTGGCAATGCCTGAGGTATACCAAGCAATATGTTTACGAGCAATACGACACCCCGAGTATTCGCCATAAAACGCATAAATCTCTTGCAAATGGCTTAATACAATCTCTTTTAACTCATCCATCGTTGGACTAGGCAGGATTTCACCAGTCTTAAGGTAATGCGCAATGTCGCGAAAAATCCAAGGCTGCCCTTGCCCTGCCCGCCCAATCATAATGCCATCAGCGCCTGTTTGCTCATATACTTGTTTGGCTTTTTGCGGGCTGTCGATATCCCCATTGACGATAACAGGAATGGTGAGAAGATTTTTGACCTCTTTAATTAACTCATAGCGAGCGCTGCCCAGATATTTATCTTCCCGGGTGCGTCCATGTATCACAATCATGGCGATACCTGCCTCTTCTGCCATTTTTGCGACACGTAAAATATTTTCTTCGCCATTGGCATAGCCTAGACGGGTTTTTAGCGTGACTGGCACATTCACTGCATCGACCGTGGCATCCAATAGTCGCTTGACCAAGTCTTCATCTTTGAGCAGTGCTGAACCGGCAAGCTTTTTGCAAACTTTTTTTGCTGGGCAACCCATATTAATATCGACAATTTGCGCCCCATTGGCAACTTGATAGCGAGCCGCTTCGGCGATTTTTTCTGGGTCTGAGCCAGCGATTTGCGCTGAAATAGGCGCGATTTCACCATCAAAATTGGCACGATACAGCGTTTTGTGATGGGCAAATAGCGTGGCATCAGACGTCATCATCTCTGACACGGCATGCCCTGCGCCAAAGGATTTGGCTAGCATGCGAAAAGGCTTATCAGTGACCCCTGCCATCGGGGCAACGATGATGCGGTTGGCGATAGTCTGGTCGCCGATATTGAGGGGAGTAAGCAATGGATGGTTGGACATAAATAAAAAAGAATGACGGGCTCAAAAATGGGGAAACATTATAACTTTTATTGTCCATGCTTTGGCTAAAAATATTACGCATTTATCATACTCCCCATTTCCCCCTCTTTTAAACAATCGGGTGAGTTTTTATATCAATTTTTTACGATTTTTTATTTGTTTGTCATATAGACTTAACCCAATAGAAGTTTAATAGTGTCATACTCATCAATTTGTTAGACCTAGATTTAGACATAGAAATGGGCATAAACATATGTTAAAACAGCTTAAACTTTGGTATCGGGGCGGTAAGCATGTCAATGGCGAAGTGGTTTATCAGCTGCCCCATTGGTCTGCTAGGGTGGCTCGCCGTATGGTTGATTTTGTTTCGCTTGAATGGAAGTGGTTATTGGCATTTTTATGCCTAATCATGATAATTCTTATTATCGCTATTTGATTTGTCGATATTTTACCCATTTAGCCATGCCAATTTGGGCAACATATCGAAGGTCAAGATATTGTATATAAAACCGCTAACAAGTCACTATGTTTTACCATGACAAATAGTTGAGATTTTAGTATACTATCTTGTTTATTTGACACGCTTATACGACCGCTATGACCCAAATTCCTGTCATTCAAAACCCAGAAATGGTCAATCCTCAAGACCTTACCGCAAAAACCAATTTACTTGGCATGAGTAAAGCCGAGTTAAGTCAGTTTTTTGCCAAGCTCGGTGAGAAACCGTTTCGCGCTACCCAAGTGATGAAGTGGATCTATCAGTTTGGCGTGACCGATTTTTATCAAATGACGAATTTGTCCAAAAAACTACAAGAAACATTGGATGAAGTGGCAACTGTCACCCCACCTACTGTCAAGTTTAAACAATTTAGCGAAGATGGCACCCGTAAATGGGTGTTTGAAGTAGCAGGTGGCTCGCTGGTGGAAACTGTACTCATTCCTGCTGACGATAACAAACAATTTGGACGTAAAACCTTATGTATTTCCTCGCAAGTCGGCTGTGCGCTTGACTGCTCGTTTTGTAGCACCGGTAAACAAGGCTTTGAGCGGGACCTATCGCCTAGCGAAATTATCGGACAGCTGTGGGTGGCCAACCAGTCTTATATGGAAAATGTGCCTGTCACTGAACGTGAAAATCGGGTTACCAATGTGGTGATGATGGGCATGGGTGAACCGCTGTTAAATTATGAGCCTGTGGTAGCCAGTATGTCATTGATGCTCGATGATTTCGGTTTTGGCTTATCCAAACGCCGCGTTACCCTATCAACATCGGGTATCGTGCCAAAGATGTACGAGCTCGCCAAAGATATTGATGTAGCACTTGCCATCAGCCTACATGCACCCAATGACGAACTGCGTAATGAACTGGTACCCATCAATAAAAAATATCCACTCAAAGAGCTGATAGCCGCCGCTCAATCTTATGTATATGACGAAAACCCCCGTCATAAAAAGCACGTCACCATCGAATATGTGATGTTAAAAGACGTCAATGACACTGATGAACACGCCCGTCAGTTGGTCAATCTGCTCAAAGATTTGCCCTGCAAAATCAATTTAATTCCGTTTAATCCGTTCCCGCATGCGCCTTACGGACGCTCTAGTAACAATCGTATTCATGCGTTTAGCAATATCTTGAACCAAGCAGGCTTTGTTTGTACCATTCGCCAAACCCGCGGCGATGACATCGATGCGGCATGTGGACAATTGGTTGGACAAGTGACGGATAAAACCCGACGTGCAAAACAGTGGCAAGAAAAAGTGTCCAAAACATTACAATCTAAAGCATCTCATTAAATCTTTTATCATTATAATAGTTTGGCGTGATAAAGGCGCAAGTTAGCCTTATCGGTTGGTGTTATCAAGGTTTTTTTGCTATAGTAATAGCCATTTTTAGTAATAGGCTTGTTTTGCTATTGGGTTTTATCGACAATTAAAAATCGTTATCGACTGTCAAAATTTTTAATTATTCAATTTAGTTCATTTGATTATGAGTAAGTTTGTTATGCCACCATGTCACTCACGTCAAACTCATTTATACCACAGTCAACCTGCTATTTTGTGTCAATTAGACGACAACGATATAGACAATGATAAAATGCCCGGCAAATCAAATTTTTTATCGAAGATTTTTGCCGCAGGTATGATTGGCCTTTCAAGCTTCACCCTTTGCCTAACCGGTTGTACCACCACCCGACAAGTCACCACGCAGACAGTCACCGCGAGTGACCCAAGTCGCTGGGAAAAAAATCCAGAAGAAATCGCCAAAATTCGCACCGCGATTGCCGCTGAATATATTCGTGGTGGTAAATTAGACGATGCC
>NZ_DAMALV010000014.1:0-62693 GCF_032069585.1 Moraxella sp. CTOTU48268 | reverse complement strand
AAATTTACTGGCTTTAGCCTGCATCGTTGTTTGGTATAATGAGCCAATCAGCTTAAAAGCCTGTATATTTTAGCCTATATTTTATGACCAGTTTTACAAACTTAATCGACCAAGTCACTGCCACGGCATTTATTTTTGCATTTTTTATGTATTTTTATGCTTTTTTTAATGAAACATACCCTATGAAACCAACCCAAAATCATAAGCCTCAAATGTTTGACCCAGCAGCTAAAATGCCTCCGGTTGATACTGCCAGTAATGATAGTGCCAGTAATGCCGATGCCAATCTGCTTCATAAGTCAACTGTAACACTTGAAGGCATGCCAAAGGTGAGCGAGTTGCAAAAACTGCAATCAGATAACCGTACAGCGCGTAAGCCTTTTCAGTGGCAGTTTTTGTTGCCGCAATATTGGGGGATTTGGCTTGGGGTCGCGCTAATTTTGCCATTGATTTATTTGCCGTTGCGCTATCAATTTAAAATCGGTCATTTTTTGGGGAAATTGTTATTTGGACTGATTAAAAGCCGCCGAGCCGATACTTTGACCAATTTGGCATTGGCATTTCCAGAGCTCAGCGAAGATCAGCGTTTAGAGATGGCAGAGAAGATTTTTATCAATGCCGGTGTGGGTGTGTTTGAGAGCCTATGTGCGTGGTATCGACCTGATGTATTTACCCGCTGCGTCACTGTATCAGGGCTGCACCATGTCAAAAACGCCCAATCACAAGGTAAAGCGGTGATTTTACTTGGTATCCATTCAACTTTGCTCGATTTGGGTGGACGGCTGACCACCATTTTCACCCCGCTGGATGTGGTGTATCGACCGCAAAACAATGCGCTGCTTGATTGGTTTATTTTTAATGCTCGCTCCAAGGTTTATAGCGACCAAATCAGTCATCGCGATATGCGCCATTTTGCCAAAAATCTCAAAGACAACCATGTGGTATGGATCACTCCCGACCAAGATTTTGGGCTAAAACAAGGCGTGATGGCAGACTTTTTTGGGGTACCCGCTGCCACTTTGACTGCACCACGTCGCATGGCAAAACTGGGCAATAAAGCCAATCCGCCTGCCGTGATGATGTTGCATTTTTATCGGGAAACCCCGGATGAGATGCCAAAAGGTCGCAAACCGCATTATCACATCATCTTCTCGCCTATCATTGACAACTACCCAACCGAAGATGAATTAGTGGATGCCAAACGCATCAATCAGCTATTAGAAAATTATATCCGTATCGACCCGACCCAATACATGTGGTTTCATCGGCGCTATAAAACTCAGCCTACTGGTATCCGCTATTACCGCTAATTTTGCTCATGCGAGTCATGTGGCTCATGGGGCTTAGCCAATTTTTGGCATGAATTTGTAGTCAAAACCCGCTATACTAGCGGACAATTTTTTTGCCTATTTTGTACTTTTTTTGCTTTTGTTTGGAATTTTGAACATGAATGATAAAACAGCCGCGCCGCGCCGCATTTTAACCGGTATCACCACCAGTGGTATTCCTCATCTTGGCAACTACGTCGGTGCCATTCGTCCAGCCATACAATCGGCTATACAAGGCGCAAGTACGGGAGAAAGCGACGCTTATTTTTTCTTGGCGGATTTGCACGCACTCATCAAATGCCATGACCCTGAGGCGATTCATGCCTCGACCAAAGCGATTGCCGCGACGTGGCTTGCCTGTGGTCTCGATCCTGAACGGGTGGTGTTTTACCGCCAGTCGGACATTATCGAAATTCCAGAGCTAACTTGGGTGCTCAACTGTAACTGTGCTAAAGGTTTGATGAACCGTGCGCACGCCTACAAAGCCGCTGTAGATTCTAACCGTGAAACGCCAGACACTGACCCTGATTATGGCATTTCGATGGGATTATTTAGTTATCCTGTGCTAATGGCTGCGGATATTTTGATGTTCAATGCCACCCATGTCCCTGTGGGTAAAGACCAAATCCAACATATCGAGATGGCACGTGATATAGCAGGTACCTTTAATTTTCGCTATTGTGACCCAGAAAAACCGATTTTTGTACTGCCCGAAGCCATGGTAGATGATGACACGCCGCTACTGACTGGGCTTGATGGCCGTAAAATGTCAAAAAGCTATGGCAATACCATTCCGTTATTTGGCGACCCTTCATCAAATCAGCCGCAAGTAGACGGTGAAAAAGCGCTGCGAAAAGCCATCATGCGTATTGTCACCAATTCACAATTGCCAGAAGAACCCAAAAATCCCGATGAATCCACGATTTTTGAGATTTATCGTGCATTCGCTAGCGCGGAAGAACAACAACTACTGCGTCAACGTTTTGAGCAAGGTATCGCTTGGGGGGATGCCAAAGAAGTGTTGTTTGAAAAAATTAACAGCGAAATTGCCCCTTTCCGTGCTCGTTACAATGAATTGATGGCGAATCCAAAAGAATTGGAAGAAATCCTACAAATGGGCGCAGAAAAAGCCCGCCGTGATGCGCGCAAACGCCTTGAAAAAGTACGAAAAGCCATTGGTATCAAACCCCTTGCCAAACTCAAAAAATAACGAGTCACTCATGTCATTTGCCCACTTTAAAGCCTATACCGATAGGCTTTATCAAATCGATAAAGCCTTCGATGATGCGCAGCCCAACCGTCTCAACCGACATCGCCACCTTGAGCCTGATTCAGCCGAGTTTCTTGCCAGTCTGGTTATCAGTAAGCGGGCTAAAAATATGTTAGAAATTGGCACATCAACGGGCTATTCTACGCTATGGCTAGGCTATGCGTTAGCCCAAATCAATCGCGCCAATACCGCGGATACTGCCACATTGACCTCGATTGATATCGATGAGTGGCGATTACTAACTGCTCGCAACCACCTGCGTACATTGCAGTTTGACCACAATATCACGCTACAACAAGTCGATGCGAAGGATTTTTTACGTCAGTCAACCGCCCATTTTGATGTGATTTTCTTGGATGCAGAGCGTAGGTTTTATGGTGACTATGTCGCTGACTTTAAGCGATTGCTGACCTTTGGTGATATGCTGATTGTCGATAATGTGATTTCTCATGCCGATGAAGTAGCAGCGTTTTTGTCAGCCTTTGAACAGGACAGCAACTATCTGTGCTCTACCCTATCAATTGGGGCAGGATTGTTTGTGGCGGTTCGACAGTAGTGACCAATTTAGCCATTCGAATTTTTGAGACGCCTGTTCAAAGTCTACCCGAAGACCTCTATATTCCGCCCGAAGCCTTTGCCATTTGGCTAGAGCAGTTTGAAGGTCCGCTGGATTTTTTGTTGTACTTAGTCAAAAAAAATAATTTTGATATTACTACCACAGCGATTTTGCCGATTACCGAGCAATACCTGACTTATATTGATGAGTTGGATGACAATCATTTTGAGTTGGCAGGTGATTATTTGCTGATGGCAAGTACCTTAATTGCTATCAAAAGCGAATTGTTACTACCAAGCCCGCAACGGCCAGAAGATGAAAAAAACCCCACCAAGCAGCTGATTGACAGACTTGAACAATACGCCCAAATCAAACACGCCAGTCAGCGTATCGATGCGTTAATGCGGCTTGAGCGCGATGTGTTTTTGGCATATGCCAGTTTGCCAAGTCCTGATATATTAGCCAAAGAGATTGCACCCTATCCTGCCTCCATGCTTGCTGACAGTTTAATCAAAATGCAGCTAAAACCCGATTACCAAATGCACCATATCAAAGCCGATATCGTGCCTTTGGCAGAGCGTATGGCAAGTATTAGCCGTATGTTGGCAAGCCGTGGTCAAGGCACTTTCCACGATATATTAGATAAATCACAAGGCAAACTGGGTGTGGTGGTGAGTTTTGTCGCCATTTTGGAATTAGCAAAACAGCGGATGCTAAAGTTTGTCGCTCAAGACGATGACGAATCTTCCGATGTAAGCGAAATAACCTTGATATGGGCATCGTCATGACCGATTTTAACCAACAACATCAGCTTGCCCAGCAGCATAGCAAATCTATTGAAGCGATTTTACATGCTTCAGAAACCCCGATTACTGCCAAACAGCTGTGTCACTGGCTATCGATTAATCCAAACCAACTGAGCATGGCGCTCACGGTCTTGCAGCAGCGTCTATCACAAGGCGCGTTAACCTTAGCGGATACCGCTAGCGGCTACCGATTGCAAATCGCCAATGACTTTAGCCCGCTGATTCAGCAAGTTTTTCCCCAGCGTCAAGAAACCCTAAGCCAAGCGTTATTAGAGACGTTAAGTGTGATTGCTTATAAACAACCGGTAACGCGTGGCGATATTGAGCAAATTCGTGGCGTGACTGTATCAAGCAATATTTTACGGCAACTATTTGATAAGGGCTGGATTATTGAGCAAGGCTTTCGCGATACGCTGGGACGTCCTGCACTACTGCATACCACCCCAGCGTTTTTAGCCGCCTTTGGGCTTAAAAGCTTGCAAGATTTACCAAAGCTACCTGATGTGCAACAGCTTGAGATATAAAAAAGCTGCCGACTGGGCAGCTTCTTAAAGAACCTGTTTAAAGACCCTGCATCAAGAATGCATTAAGGCAAGCGGCGAGCAGGGGCGCCCCACTGGTTGACATTCGGCTTGGTATCTGTGCAATACCACACCAGCAGCATAATCCCGCCAATAATGGGAATAAAAGCAATCAGCATCCACCAACCTGATTTATTAACATCATGTAAACGGCGAACAGCTACTGCAATATTGGGAATCACCAACGCCAAAGCAATAAGCCCCGCCACAATGCCCTCAGTACCAATCATATAATCGATGATTGCCGCACCCAGATACAACATGACCCACGCCAAATAAAAATACCAATATTCTTTACGTCTAGCACGCCCTTTAAAGTTGGCATAATTGCTGAGACTTTTTTTAACCCAATCAAAAAAGCCATAATTTTCTTCAATCGCCCATGCTGGATTGACGGCATTCATGCCCGCTGTGTGAGTAACTTGACCATAGTTGGCAGTTGTAGGGGTGTTTGTATAGCCGTGAGGGATGGGCGCAATCGTGCTATCTATCGGTTTGTTCAGATTAATAGCATTGCCTGCGGCAAGACCGACAACTGCCACTGCATAACCCTGCGCATCAACACTAAATTCTACTTGTTGTCCTGCCATCGGTGCCGTGGCTTGTTGCCATTGTTGGCTAGTAAATGGGTAATTTTTGCCGTCATCCGCCATGATGATACCTTGACCATGTTGCGGCGAGAAATTGGCTATTTGCCCTTTCATTGTTATTATTCCTTGTAGTTGTATTGATTTACTTATGTCGATAATTATAACGTAAAATAATTTTTACAATGTGACATTATTTATGTTAACTTTTTGGTTAAAATACTGGTTAAAATTTAGCCACATGACTTTATACTAGCATTCAACCATCGCTTGTCCTACAATAGGCACAAGCATGAAGTTTCATGCTAGCACAACATTGTGAAATGTTGCTACCTATTAAAGGATTATTGAATGAAAGACGAAAAACTGCAAAAAGCCCTCGCCCGTCTAGGCTTAGGTTCGCGCCGCCAAATGGAAGATGTGATTCGCGAAGGTCGCGTCAGTGTTAACGGCACTGTCGCTACCATTGGTGACCGTGTCGGACAGGGCGATGAAATCCGAGTTGATGGACGTTTGCTACGCTATACCGCAGAAAACGAAAAACGCCGCCGTATATTGATGTATTACAAGCCAGAAGGCGAAATTTGCTCAGCCCATGACCCAGAAGGTCGTCCTACGGTGTTTGAGCGCCTGCCACCCCTAAATCATGACCGCTGGGTAATGGTGGGTCGGTTGGACATCAACTCAACAGGTTTATTGCTATTTACCAATGATGGCGAGCTGGCCCACCGTCTGATGCACCCATCAAATGAAATAGAACGCGAATATGCGGTGCGTGTGATGGGCGAAGTCACCCCTGAGATTATCTTAAATCTCAAACGTGGTGTCATGCTAGAAGATGGTATGGCACAGTTTGATGACATCGTTGAAAAAGGCGGTGAAGGTATCAATAAATGGTACCAAGTCAAACTCAAAGAAGGTCGCAATCGTGAAGTACGCCGCTTATTTGAATCGCAAGGCTTAAAAGTAAGCCGATTACTGCGTATCCGTTACGGCTCTGTGAGTCTCCCAAGGGAACTTCGCACGGGTCGCTACCTTGAGTTAGATCGGCGTGAGATTGACACTTTAGCAGGGCTTGTCAACATTCGCCCGCGCCAAGGCACAGGGCTTTACGGCATTGCCAAACGCCGTCAAGAACGCTTTGAGAAAAAACCGTTAAAAGCGCGCCGTGGAGGTCATCACTTACGCCGCGATAAAGAAAAAAGAAGCAGCTAACCGCTATAAAACTCACAAAAAAGAAACTTATAAAAAAAGCGTATCAAACTGATACGCTTTTTTTATGTTAATCTACCAATGATAATCTACCATCGACTACGTGCGATTTTTGACATAGCGGTAAGTTGACGCAAATTGCTGGCTGACTTCATGAAACATCTCATTGAGCAATTCATCTAATTGCAGATTGACCCGAGCCAATACCTCAATGAGCATCTCGCCTGCGGTCATCTCCTCCTGAATTTTTTGATTGAGCTGACTGGGATGATATTTGGCAATTTGGTCATACTGGCGTACTGCTTCAGGAATCGTCTGCCCAATTAAGCGATTGACCACAAACTTATTTTCAGTCAACCATTGGGTTTGCGGGTGGTCTGGTTGATTGGCTGACTGGCTTTGGTCACGTTGCCACTCCTGATAACGAATGAGTTTGTCATGGATAGTATCAAGCAGCATCACGGCAGCGGTTGGCATACGTTCAATTGACGCGCCATCAATACCTAAAATCGAAGGTGAAGATAATCGCGGTTGTTGATTTTTTGCTTTAAACCATTTTTTATTGCTTGCATGTTTGCTAGCACGTGGCATTAAGTCAAAACGGCTATCACTACCGAAGGTATTGGGAATTAGCAGGTTTGATTGGTACGCCAAACGCATGGTTTCTGGTTTTGCCGGCGATGCTGTGGGCGGCACAGAATATTGAGACATACCGACCTCAATACCTGCCATGTCATGTAATTTATACCAAGCCAGCCTTATCCATCGATACACCAAAAAGCTTATCAATACGGTCAACACAGCCAGCAATATACCGAGCAAAATATTCATCTATACGCCCTAACAGCTTATCTATCAATAACAGCCTGCCTATAAAAAGCAAATATAGCATTACTATGATTGCAACTGTTTAAAAATTCAAGCATGTTAGCGTTGGCTAAGCCTAAAAATTCATCGGTCAAAAAAAGTATTGCGCAGAACTTTTAGCTATTACTTTTAGATATTAACTGTTACCCTAAATCGTCATGTTTACATGGTATGCCAATAGCGAAGTTTATTAATTTCAAATAAGAATGCCACAAACATGCCGAGATAATACGCCAGTTTAAGTTCAAAGCTGTCATCCCGTAACTTAAAAGGTAATGCGCAAAGGGTGACGGCAAGCGGAATCCACAATAACATAAACACCCAATTTTCGATGACATTGAGCCAGCCTTGCATTCCCTTGCTACTGCGTAAAGCCGCCAACCCTAACAGCAAGCAAGCAACTATCAGTGTGTTGATTAAGCCTTTTGGAAGATTGCTGGGATAAATCGATAATTCTTGCTTAGTATAATGTGGCAATGCCATTCAATAAATTCCTAAATAATTACTGAGGATTGGTGTTATGTGTAGCGTCAATGTCTAGCATCAATTTGTGGCGTTAATCTCAATGTCTTGATGGGTACCGACTCACCGAGCGAAACGTTACGAATATGCCGCCATCATCCATAGCATCGCCACACAGCTAAATAACAAACCCAAGGTTAACGCATTGCGATTTTGAATCGGTGCACGCCCTGAGTAGCGATTTAACACCTTTGAGCCCACGACAAAAGCCAGTGGAATACCTAGCCAAAAAATAGCAATGGTACTTACCAGTGAGGGCAGCATTGATGATAAACTATCGCCAAACATCAACCTAAACCCAAAACCTGCCAACCCTAGCAACACCGCAAATATTGCCAGCCCAATTGTCAGACCTTTGGGTACTAAAGACGGGGATTGAACGTCCATACCAATTTCCTTGTGTATCATTGCTTGTGGAGCATTTACGCTGGCACGCTACCGACCAAAGCCAGTTCGGCACGCATCGCGTCAATCGCTTGGCGATAATCAGGTTGATTAAATATCGCTGAACCTGCGACAAACATATCAGCCCCTGCTTCGGCAACCGCACGAATATTACTGGCTTTGATACCGCCATCGACTTCAAGACGAATATTGCGACCCGATAGCCTAATCATTTCGCGCACCGCTTCAATTTTTTTGAGGGTGCCATCAATAAATGCTTGCCCACCAAACCCTGGGTTAACACTCATCAATAAAATTTGGTCGACTTTATCCATCACATAGTCGAGATAGTGTAGCGGCGTGGCAGGATTCAGCACCAATCCACAGTCAGCGCCCCCATCTTTGATGAGTTGTAACGAGCGATCGACATGTTGCGTGGCTTCTGGGTGAAAGGTAATGATTCTAGCGCCCGCCTTTAAGAACTGCTCAATCATACTATCAACCGGTGACACCATCAAATGCACATCTATCGGCGCAGTTACCCCATAATCACGCAGCGCCTGACAAATCATGCTACCAAAAGTCAAATTTGGGACATAATGATTGTCCATCACGTCAAAATGCACCACATCCGCACCTGCGGCGATAACCTTCTCGACCTCCTCGCCCAGACGGGCAAAATCTGCCGACAAAATCGAAGGGGCAATCAAAAATTGGCTATCATTGTTGGGATGGGCAAATTTATTAGGGGCTTGTTTAGGTGAGTCTTCAAGAATTTCAGACTGGTTCATCATCATTGTCCGTCAGCTTTGATTAAAAAGTGCGGATATTTTAGCAAAGATTATTTTAAAAAACTTCGACTATTTGGTGACTATTACTTGGTGGCTATTATTTGGTGGCTAATATTTGGTGACTAGGACTATTGACAGCGACTATTTGCTGCCCGTGAAAATAAATCTGCCACAAGCCTTGCAGAATTTACATTTAAGTAGTCAAAAAAAATTAACTAGACTATGCTAGATTATGATTGATAAGTAACAAAAAAGATAAAACCCAAGTCTTAGGGCAATAGACTTGGGTTTTAGGGCACTTCATGTCAACTATGTTATTATTATTGGCTTTCCATGATATTACTCATCCTGAGCGTCTCAACACTACCATTCCTTGGTATCATCCTTGTGTTGATGAGTTCATTGTAGTTTGTTGCACGGTTGGTTACTAGCCGCAAAAGGCGGAATCTGTTGTAAGCAAATGCTTACATGCAGTTTTAGCTTGCCCGCTGCTAGGTTTCTAATGCGCCTTTCAATAATTTGCTAGCATCATTAGCGCTATCACTTTGAGCTTCCGATAGCTTTTCGCCTTCTTTGATGCCTTCTTTGATGGTTTCTTTTGCCTCTTGGAGATCGGCGATGCTTGGCAAAGGTTCAGGCTGCTCATCCATGACTTCAGGCTCATATTGTAAAGTAGTCAGCACGGGGAAATGGTCGGAGCCAATGTTCGGCATACGCGCCATCGATACTAGCGTAAAGTGATTGCTGTGAAAAACATGGTCAAGCGCCCAGCGCAAAAATGGGTAACTGGCGTGAAAGGTATTAATGAATTTTCGCCCAATGCGAGGGTCTAGTAGCCCTGAGATACGCTGGAACATGCGTGTGGTATGCGACCACGCCACATCGTTGAGATCACCTGCAACAATCACCGTTAAATCGTTGGCGTTGATGTGTTTGCCTACCATTAACAGCTCAGCATCCCGTGTCACCGATTTATCCGCTTCGGTTGGACTCGGTGGCATGGGGTGCAAGCAGTATAGCCAAACAACCTTGCCCATGGCTAGGCGAACTTGGGTATGAATCGATGGAATATCATCAACCACCAGATATTTTACTTGGGGATTGATAAGCTCAAGCTTTGAGTACAAATGCATACCATATAAGTTATCGAGTGGTACTTTGACGTTAAATGGATAGTCAGCCTCAATGGCGCTTAAAGCGTCTTGCCACACTTGGTCAGTTTCGAGGGTCAATACAATATCGGGTTGATGGGTATGGATAAGGTCAATCAAAGCTTGTTTATTTGGATTGGTCGTCAACACATTGGCAACCAACAATTTCACTTGATAATCGCGTGATTTTGGCTTTGCCGTTTGCACTTGTTTCTTCCACAAAAACGTATAAGGCAACACCATGTACGCTTGCATAGCCAGTGCAATAATTAGCAGTAAAATCAATCCCATCTGCCAACGACTGTCAAAAGCGCCCAGCCAAAGTAAGCCAATGAGCGCCACCACCCCCAAAAAAATCAATTGATTTCTGGGAAAATCAGCAACCCTAAACCACCATTCAAACCTAGGGATGGTTGCCCAAAAAGTTGCAAAAACCACAAAACCTGCTAGCAACTGTAACAACAGCGTCATTGTCTATCCTTTCATGTTATATTGCGGTTCACGTTGGTCAATATTAGCTTGTTATCAATAGCATGGCGATATAGTAGCCGCAAAAATAAGGCTGATAAATTGCAGTTGTGTTGCCAAACGCTATTTTTCACCGTGACATCGCTATCAGCCTACCATCTATAGCTAAATAGATGCCCCATGTAAAAAAAAATTCACTTGCAAAACATGACAAATACAGGCAAGGTAGCAGGTTACTAATTGAAAAATCAATGTGGATTTTCTGCACTATTTATTTTATTTTGTTTACAGTAAGGAAGGGTTATCATGAGTCAGCTACGCGTAGGTTTGGTCGGATGGCGTGGAATGGTCGGTTCGGTATTAATGCAACGTATGATAGATGAAAACGACTTTGAAGGGATTACCCCCGTGTTTTTCTCTACCAGTAATGCCGGTGGCGATGCCCCTACCCCAAATGGCATTGCCCCTAGCAAGCTTGAAGATGCGCATGACTTAGCGGCTTTAGCGGCTTGTGATGCCATTATTACTTGTCAAGGCGGTGACTATACTAAAGAAGTCCATCAACCGCTACGTGATAAAGGCTGGACCGGTTACTGGATTGATGCAGCAAGCACCCTACGTATGACTGACAATAGCATCATCGTCCTAGACCCAGTCAACCGCAATGTCATTGACGACGCTATCAAAAATGGTCAAAAAGACTTTATCGGTGGTAACTGTACGGTATCTTTGATGTTGATGGCGATTGGCGAGTTGTTCAAACGCGATTGGGTTGAATGGGTATCTGCGATGACTTACCAAGCAGCGAGTGGTGCGGGCGCCAACAATATGCGTGAGCTTATCAAAGGCATGGGCTACATCCATGATGGCGTTGCAGACGAACTCAATAACCCGGCAGGCGCAATTTTAGAGATTGACCGTAAAGTAGCCGAATTACAACGTAGCAGCGAATTCCCAAAACAATACTTTGGTGCGCCGCTTGCGGGTAGCTTAATTCCTTACATTGATGTACAACTAGAAAACGGTCAATCAAAAGAAGAGTGGAAAGGCTGTGTTGAAACCAACAAAATCTTAGGCAATGATGCAGACAAGACCAATGCCAACATTGTGCCGATTGATGGTATCTGCGTGCGTATCGGTGCCATGCGTTGTCACTCACAAGGCTTGACCATCAAACTAAAAAAAGACATCCCGCTAGAAGAAATTGAAGCTGCGCTTCGTAACAGCGGCAATGAGTGGCTAGATGTGGTAGAAAATGACAAAGCAGCAAGCGTTGAGCGGTTAACCCCAGTGGCGGTCACTGGCACCCTTAAAGTTGCCGTAGGTCGTCTTCGTAAGATGAATCTAGGTGGTGAGTATTTATCTGCCTTTACCGTGGGTGATCAGTTGTTATGGGGCGCGGCAGAGCCATTACGCCGCACACTTGCGATTATCCGCAATCAATTATAAATCCAAGGTTTTATAAAAAAACACGCTGACTAGGGCGTGTTTTTTTATGCCTGAGTAGATAAACCTGATAGTGTTAATCCGTTATTTACCTCTAAAAAACACCATGGTCAGTAAACAGGGATTGCCGTTATCAGGGTATTGATAGTACAGTGTCATTATCTAAGCATCAATCCACGTATCAATCCACCCATAAAGTGATATCAGCAGCGGGCTTTATCCCAAGCTTTATGCCAGTAATAAGCGAGTCAGGCTATTGAGAGTTTTGGACAAAAAGTGTAAAGTTGATTAGATAATTTGACTGAAACTTTTGTTAAGTTGTTGGATTATCCATTAATTTGATTTTTTGAATATTGCCTGTCGGTGTATTGACTACCATGCGACCACACAAGTAGGCATTTTTTAACACCCCTAACTAGGCTATGATACCTTCAGCAAGGATTTTTATGTCTTGGCAAAAATACTCTGTACACTTGGTATTGGGTTTTCCCTTATCGCTTCCCATTGTCGCTTATGCCGTCAATATTGGCGATACTTATGTACAAACCCAACAAAACCAACCTTTAAACGCCAGTATTAATGTCAGTGATATCAACCCAAGGACTTTCTCTGTCACAGTCGCCCAAGCTGATGTGTATCGCCAGCTAGGCTTGTCAAAAGATGCCGATATTCAAATCAAATTTGTCCAAACCAGTAGCAATGGCGGTCAGATTATATTGACCACCAAACGTGCGATTAATGCCCCATTTACCGATGTGGTGCTCAATATCACGGAAAATGGCGTGACCAAAACGCTGCCAAAAACCTTGTTGATGCCCATCGACAGCGCACAAAAAATTACCACGCAAGCCAATACCACGGCTTTGCAATCACCTGCGCAAAACATCGTCATAGGTTCGGCCAATCCTATGCAGTTGCCTGTTATGTCGCCCGACCCTATGCCCATGCAGCCGATAACGTTGCCATCAACCACCATCAATCAGCTGCCTAATTTACCTACGACTGGTATGCCCGCTGGCGCCGCCCCAGTGACGCAAGCTAGCGAAAACAGTGACTACCTGCGTATTCAAGAGACGCGAACGGTTCGATCTGTTCAGCCAAATGGCACTGTCTATACCCCAGCCGTGCCACAAACGCAAAACCCCCTCCAAACAAACGCCGCTGATAATCAAATGCCAAGGCCAGCAGCTGGTTATGGCAATCAACCTTTAGACAAATCTAAGTCCAAGTATAGCGCCAAAAACCCGCAAATCATTGGCGAGACAACCACTTATACACTACAGCGCAATGACAACCTTTGGACCATCGCCAGTAATATCGCAGCGGCAAACCGCAAAGATGTGGATCAAGTGATGGCAGATATCATGGCAGCCAACCCGACCGCGTTCCCCGATAATGACCCAACCAAACTTGTCGCCAATACCCAATTACAAATCCCAAAATACAAAGTAGTCCCTTCACAAATTGGGATAAAATCAGCCAATAAAGCGCGACAACAATATCGTCAAAACAAAAGACGTGTCGCAAGCAAAAAGTCTGTCATCGCACCAAAATCTGCTGCCAAACAACCAGCCACCCTAAAAACGACGAAAAAGACACGTAAAGCACAAAAAACACCGCGGCCATACGCAGCGACTAAAAAATCTGAAATGACCATCATCGCACCTAATCATACCAATGGTTCAGTACAAGGTCAGAGTACCAAGAACAAGGTAGGCAAAGGGATGTCATCGCAAGTAGCGGCTCAAGTGCAGCAAAAACGCCAAGCCACCGCCCAGCAAGCTACTAAAGTTAACAAACTCAATCAAGACTTAGTGGGCGCGGAAAATCGCTTGAAAATACAAAACACCAAGCTTGCCCAATTAGAAAAACGCTTAAAAGAGTTAAACAAAAAATAATATAGCGCGTGGATGATATTGCCTGTGTGCTGTGTCATTTCATACCGTACAACAAATTTGTGGTGATTCATTAGTCGCATAAAGCGGTAGCTTATATCTTGCTATGCCCTAATGATCACTATCTACCGTAACGATGAGGTGAAAGATGGATCCGATAATGATAGGTATCGCAGCAGTGGTGATTTTGGTAGTTATTGCTGGCGTTTTCTTGATGAAAAAAGGTAAAAACCAGACGACAGTTGATACTCAGACCCAAGTCAAACGTCCAAAAACGTTGGCTGAGCAGCAACGCGAACTAGAACTGCAACGTCAATCACAGCAACCAAGCCCCTATGCTGCGCCTAACCTGCCGCAATCGACTTTGCAGGCTGCTCAAACCCTCAATCTCAACGCCCAAGCCAATAACCTAAAAACGCTGGTAGATGAAGAACAATCGATAAATGCACGCAGCACAGCGATGACCCATACCGCTGAAGCGGTTGAACCTGATGGACTTGATTTTGATTTGCCAGGGTTTAAACAAGACAGTGATAAACCAGCCATCAACAGCACCTTACATGTTGTCAGGCCGACCGTCACTCAAGTGGCACAGCCAGCAAACCCAGTTGATGGTATTAGCAGCAAAGCCGATAACGAGTTAGATTTTGACTTTGCACTCGATGTACCTGAAACCAAAATAGCCCCTCTCCCCACTGCAACTGAGCCTACCACTGAAACTACAGCGGCGCAATCACAATCAAATGAGTTCACTTTTGACGATTTTGATTTTGATCCACCTAGCAAAGAGCCCGCGACCGCTGCGACTGTCGCTGCCCCTGCCCTAGAATCACCTACCGAAATTTTTGCGCCGATAGATGAACCTGTTACAACCGCGTCAGCAAGTAACGTCAATAACAATAACAATGCTATTAGCGACAGCGATTTTGATTTTGACTTTAGTTTACCAAATATTCCGTCAACGACTGCCGCTACTGCTGTAGAACCGATGGCGACTACATCGGCTGCACCGAGCGCTGAGAAGCTCGCAGATGATTTTGATTTCGACTTTGAGTTGAACGTTGAGCCAGCAGTTACCCCAACCAATGATGTTACTGCAGAACCAGCTTTAAACCTTGACGCGTCAGATATTAAAGCATCTAGCAATCTAACTTCTGATGCGGTGACTTCTGTACCGGTTGCCAGTGATGAAGCCACAGATATTGCATCGTTTGCTTTGGATGATGAATTACTACGCCAAGCAGAAGCGGCTTCACTAGCCAAGCCTGCTACCCCATCGGTCGCTGAGCCTGTCGTTGACTTGGCAGAAGTCAGCGCTCCTGAAGTCAAAGCCCCTAACCCATCTGATTCGCTACTCATCTCAGATGACATGTTTGATTTGTCTTTTGATGACTCAACTACTCAGGCAGCTACTCTAGCAAATACACAAACAACTACCACCCCAATCGCTAGTCCTGAAACGACATCGATTGCAGATAAGGCAAGCCTAAAGACTGCGCCAGTTGTTGAAGATTTATCAGCGATTCTCGATGTGATTAAGGATATCGACACGGATACGCTAAACGTAGATTTAGCAGAACAGTATTTGAATTTAGGGGAATATGACAGTGCCAAACGCTTGCTTGATGAAATCAAAGATAGCGACAACCCGGCATTGCTAGAACGTGCGGCAGCGTTAAGACAACGTATTGCTTAATCATGTATTGCATAAAAAAGGATAGTAAATTGACTATCCTTTTTTTTGGTCAAATTTTTTTTGAATTACTTTATAACAACTTAATACGCAAAAAACTTAATACTCAATCGCTATGGGTTTAAGTCCCGTTTTAAAGGCATTTGCTTTTTCAACATAATGTAATGCGGATAGCTGAAGCATCACTTCGCGCTCTTTTGGTAACGTTTTGACAACTTTAGCTGGGCTTCCCATCACGATGGAATTATCTGGGATTTGCATATTTTCGGTGACAAGCGCATTGGCACCGATGATGCAGTTTTTGCCGATTTGGGCATTATTGAGCACAATCGCACCGATACCAATCAAGCTATTATCACCAACGGTGCAGCCGTGTAGCATCGCCAAATGCCCAATCGTCACGCCTTCGCCAATGGTGACAGCAATACCTTCATCGGTGTGTATCACACTGTTTTCTTGCACATTACTATTTTTGCCCAAATAAATCGGCGCATTATCTGCGCGTATCACCGCGCCAAACCATACACTGACATTATCAGCTAAATGTACATCGCCGATGATTTCAGCCGAGTCTGCGACCCAGCCTGTGAAGGGTGCCTGATAAGTGGGTGTTTTGTCTTGCCATTGGTACAGCATATCAAATCCTTATGAAAAAAAAAGAGTGTCAACTAAAAAATTGACCCTCTAATTTTAGCAAGTGCGGATAAATTAGCAATGGGTTATTGTGGCCAATGCAGTTAAATCAAAGCCCTGCTTTTAGGCTCGCTTCGATAAATTTATCAAGGTCGCCATCTAGCACCGCTTGGGTATTGGACGTTTCCACCCCTGTACGCAAATCCTTAATCCGCGAGTCATCGAGCACATACGAGCGAATTTGACTACCCCAACCGATATCCGATTTGGTTTCTTCTAGCGCTTGTTGCTTTTCCATACGCTGCATCATTTCACGCTCGTACAGTTTGGCACGTAACATTTTCATTGCCGTGTCTTTGTTGGCATGCTGGCTACGTTCATTTTGACACGCCACCACAATCCCTGTTGGTTGGTGGGTGATACGTACCGCAGAGTCGGTGGTATTAACGTGCTGACCGCCTGCACCGCTTGAGCGATAAGTATCGATGCGTAAATCGGCAGGGTTGATATCAATCTCGATATTATCATCGATTTCAGGCGATACAAACACCGCCGCAAACGACGTGTGGCGACCGTTGTTGCTATCAAACGGTGATTTTCTCACCAAACGATGCACACCGATTTCGGTACGTAACCAACCAAACGCATAGTCACCTTTGACATGAATCGATGCGCTTTTAATCCCTGCAACACCACCTGCTGATAGTTCCATGATTTCGGCTTTAAAGCCATGTGATTCACACCAGCGCAAATACATCCGCAGCAGCATCTCTGCCCAGTCCTGTGCTTCGGTACCGCCTGAGCCTGACTGGATATCAACATAGCAGTTGTTGCCATCCATCTCACCGCTAAACATACGTTTAAACTCTAAATCTGCGACTTTGGCTTCGGCCTCATCGAGTTCCGCTTGTACGTCTGCCAATAGCGTTGCATCATCGGCTTCCACCGCTAAGTCAATCATGGCTTTGGCGTCTTCTAACTTGTCATCTAAAGCGGTAATCACGCCAATGACATTATCAAGCTGCGATTTTTCTTTACTGATTTTGGTGGCACGCTCTGGGTCGTTCCACAATTCTGGATTTTCAAGCTCTAAATTGACTTCTTCCAAGCGCTCTTGCTTGGCTTCGATGTCAAAGATACCCCCGAAGCTGGTTGCCACGGTCAGTTAAGTCTTTGATATGCTCTAAATACGGGTTGATTTCCATGCGAGGTTACCTTAACGTGTTACTATGAAAAATGCGCTATTATACCTGAATCTGTCACTGGATTCATCTTAGCTGTTGCCTACTCCGCCTGTGCTTTTATCGACCAATCTTCCACTGCCCAATGATGCGCTAAGGCATGCGCGTGTAGGGTATCATCGGGGCATACCGCAATCGCTACATCTGCCCATTCTAGTAGCGGCAAATCATTTTTTGAATCCGAATAAGCATAAGTTTTGGTATAAGTAATACCTTGCGCATTTTTTTGAGCAATCCAATTTTTTAAATGAATGATTTTGCCTTCTTTAAAGTTTGGCTGCCCTGCGACCTTACCCGTGTACCCCTGCTCGGTGACTTCAAGCTCAGTGGCTAAAATATTATCTTCCTCTACCAAAAATAATTTGTTAGCAATCGCTTTGACCACAAAGGCATTGGTGGCAGAAATCACTACTACATCGTGCCCTGCTTGTAAATGTGATTGGATAGCGTTAACCGCTTTTGGACGCACTTTTGGCGCAATTTCTTCTTGCAAATATTGTTCACGCCATTCGTGTAATTGGGCTAAGGTATGCTGTTTTAAAAAGCCTGCCACAAACTCATTATAGACGACTGCATCGAGCGTCCCTGCGATATAGTGCTCATAAAACTCCCGATTTTTAGCACGATACAGCGCTTCTTCTACCAGATGATGTTTGACCAAAAACTCGCCCCACATATAATCACTATCGGTATCAATGAGGGTGTTATCGAGGTCAAATAGCGCCAATTCTTTGTGTAGTACGGTTGACATAGGACAGCCTTTAGCATAGTTAGTGAAAAGTTAAATTGCGGGGTTTTGGTCATCAACGGTTAAGGTATCACCAAATCGCCAGGTACGGATAATACGCAGCTCCAAATAATCTTGCATTTCCTTTGAGAATTTACCAAATGGCGCGGCTTTACGCACCGAATTTTTTGCTGCTTCATCCAAGATGGTAGCACCTGATGACTGTAAAACCTTGATGGATTTGACTTGCCCGTTAGGCTCAATAATCACCATCAGCATGACATCGCCTTTGATGCCTTTGGCGCGGGCTTCTTGGGGATATTGCTGGTTGCCAATATGATAGGCTTGTTGGCGAAAATTCTCGATATAGCGCGCGGCTTCACCCGTGGTGGTGGAGTTGCTGCTGATAGTTTTGACCGCAGATTTTTTGGCTAGTAATTGGCGGTTACTGCTGATTTTAGTTTCAAGGGTGGCAATTTGTGCCTGTATCCGTTGTTCTTGCGCGGCTAGATTTTCGCTATCGTCTTGTTTTTTATTATTATTTTCTCTGCGGATTTTTTCAAAGCTTAACGTGGTACGTAAATAACTTTCTTGAAACGCTTGTTGGCGCGTTTGGCGTTCTTGACTCACGATATCATCAGTTTCATTGATTGCTTCGTCTTCTAAGGGACTCATGGTATTGTTTTCAAGCCGTAGCTTTTCGTTGGACTCACCGCCACCTTGCTGGCCGGCATTGGCGATAAAATCGGCTTTTTCATTCTTTTGTAGATTTTCGGTCAACACCGTGGTGACTTCTTGCACCGCTGCGGTTGGTGAGCTTTTATCTTCAAATTGGATACCAAAAATAACAGCCGCATGAATTGCCACCGCCATAATGGTAGCAAATAGCATGACGCTGTCTTTGCAAGCCGTAGTATGTGGCATTAACTTTTGAAAAAGATAACTGTGACTGTCTTTGCTATACACCAAAATGTAACCCTTTGAACGATTAGGACACGATCACTACAACCTTGCTAAAAAAATACAAATCACTCATGTATTATAACGCGCAGATAGTATAGATTAAATCAAACCTTGGCTGAAGCTAAATTCATACACCATTAGCAATGAGTGGTGAGCGATTAGCTGTTAGCAATCAATGTTTACCAATTACTGGTACAAGATTTTTTGTAGACGGGTCAGTGACTTTATGATTAGCAACTTTACAATGCCCAAAAACTGACTACAATAATAGCTTTCAATACAAATATAAAAAAACTGAGAAACGATAGTGATAACGAGCAAAACGCAACTGGATGAATTTTTTGCCACCCATTCTGAAGAAATCGCACGTGAACTGATACAAAAATCACAAACGTGGTATGAAAAAATTGAGGATTTTGCCGGTCAAGAGTTTATCGTGCCCGCCACCGAAAAACAGCTAAACGATGCCATTCAAAAATTTGTGGTTGAAAAAGTCAAAGCGATATTGAGTATGCATCTAGAGATTCATGAAGGCTGGCTTCGACTGTATGCAACGATTAACTATAATGGCATTTTCGCTGACCTTGCTGTCAATTTAGGTGTGGTACATGCCCAATTTGACCGTTATCGCCAGCGCTTGGTATTTCAGCAATTGACTGACACTGATGTCATTGCCTTGTATTCAGATTCCTATGTTAAATCAAAAGCAATTCATGCGGCGCTTTGGTTTTTTAAACGGGTGTTAAAGAAAGACCCGCTCGGCATGATTTTGGAGAAAATCAATTTGGTGCACCAAAAAGATGATATCTTGTATCTCGATATTGGTCGCTGGCTGAAGAAAAACGAAAAAATCATGGCAACGCTGCGCAAGGTGCAGGTGAATCATGGCTATCTTGCTGAACAGCAACTACTGCTGAGAGCCAATGCCAACGTCGGTGAAATTCTCAATATCGGTAGTAGTGACCAATTGATTACCGAAGCGGATAATCCTGCAGTTACCAATAACGCAACAAAAGCGGCTTAGTATTTTTTCACGGGTATCAACCCTCATCCTTTACCGCTTTTGTTTCACCAATTTTTTAACCGATTGTACTTTGCCAGTTAAAGAGATGCTTACCAATAGTTTTCAACGGCGATATTGCCTTCGCCGCGCCGATTCATGGTCAATCCAATCGATTTTAAGGCTTCTTTGGTATCTTCGACCATTTGCGGATTACCACACAACATCACATGACTGCGCTCTTTATCCAGTTTTTGCCCTACCAACTGAGTTAACTTGCCCGACAATATCAGATTGGGAACTCGCGCTTTTTCCCCCGTATAATCCGCTTCCCGCGTGACAATAGGCAAAAATACAAACGCTGCCCCATTATCGCCATAGATTGACTTAATTGAGCCAATCTCCGCTTGATAAGCAAGCTCTTGCGAGGTGCGTGCGCTGTACACCAAAATAATGCGCTGATATTGCTGCCATACATCAATGGTCTTTAAAATCGATAAAAATGGTGCTAAACCCGTGCCTGTTGCCAGTAACCACAAATCATTGGGCAGGGGTAACTGGTAGCGGGCTAAGGTCAAATAGCCAAATGGTGTGGTATTGAGCAATAAACTATCGCCCACTTGGATATGATTAACCTTACTGGTAAATTCTCCCTCAGGAATGACCACCGAGAAAAATTCAATAAATTCATCATAGGGCGAAGATGCGACGGAATAGGCGCGAAACACATAGCCATCAAGGTCAATGGGCTGACCTTGCGCCTCATAACCTTGCTCCTCTTCATCTTGTGTCGCAGAAGTTATTAACTTGGTCTCATGGTTTTGTGCAAAATATTGCAAATCTTCGCCATGGATACCGAGCCTAACAAATTGCCCTGCGGTAAATTTAAAGCCATCGGGACGCGTGACTTTGAAACTTAGCAAGGTGGGCGCCCAACGGGTCACTTCAATCACTTTAACGCGAATACTTTTATCATCTGACATATTATCTTGACCATTTTTTTGCATCATTATAAACAAAAAAGCGTACCTTAATGAGCTAAGATACGCTTTTTTATGTCGCAGTACTAAAATTGGATTAATATATGCGAACTAGCGTGATAATTTTTGATAATGTTTCGGGGAAAATACCGAAGTACAATACCGCTAACGTCACCAACAACACCATGATGCCGCCTGCTTGAATACCCCAATGATTGACCGCATCGTGCGGCTGTACTTCTTGGGGACGTCTAAACAAGGTGACCATAAGATTTAGATAGTAATACAAGCTAATTGCACTACCCACGATAATCATGGCAGTGAGCCACCAACTTTGCGCAGAAACGGTAGCAAAAATCGCAAAGAATTTGCTGATAAACCCGGCGGTCAATGGAATACCTGCCAATGATAATAGCATCACAGTCAATACAGCGGTTAACACAGGACGTTGCCAAAAAATCCCTTGGAAGTTTTCAACCAACTCTGCTTCACCCTGACGTTTGTACGGGCTTGACATGATAGTCACAACACCAAACGCTCCAATGGTGGTAAACGCATACACTGCCATGTAAAGGCTGACAAAACCTGCTGATTCAACTTTTACGGCGCTGATAATCGCTAACACATAGCCGATGTGCGCAATAGATGAATAGGCTAACAGACGTTTTATATTGTGCTGACGAAGCGCCAGTACGTTACCGATAATCATCGATAAACTGGCAATCACCACAATCAAGGTATTGATTGCTGGCAAGGCTAAGGTCGCCGTAGACAATAAGAAACGTAACCCTAACGCCATCATAGCTACTTTGGAAACACTGCCTAAGAAAGTCGCCACAGGCGCAGGCGCACCTTGGTAAACGTCTGGCGTCCAAGTATGGAATGGTACTGCTGAGAGTTTAAAGGCAATACCAAATAACATTAATGCAGTCCCCACCACCAGAATCGGCATAACGATACCATTTTGAAACATGGGCACGATTGCCATACCAATTTGACGGAAGGATAAAGTACCTGTGTTTGAGTAAATTAATGCCATACCCATCAACATGGTAGCAGAGGCTGTCGCCGATAAAATGAGGTATTTAAAACCCGCTTCTAACGATTTACCACGCGCATAAGTATAAGCCAACATACCATATAGCGGTACCGACAATAACTCTAAGCTGACAAAGAAAGAAGCTAAGTTATCAGCGCATACCATAAACAACGCGCCCAATGTTGAGATAAGCAGTAGCAAATACAACTCTTCTTTATTATCGCGATAGCCCCCAATGTAACCATACGCCAAGGTAAAACACGCAAGCGAGCTGATTAAAATAATCACCATATTGAACTGGGCAAAGCTATCCACCACAAATAAGGGAGCAATCAAGCCTTGCGATGGCGTAAATAATTCATACAGACCATGCAACATGCTATCAGCATTGCCACCCAATAATTGTATAAGGACAACAAACAAGGCGGCATTAAGTCCAATCACACTGATGGTACCTGCCACAAAATTTGAACGCTTCATGGCGATGGCAATCATCACCACCACCGTGGTGATTGAAATTAAAATCATTGGAAACAATGGCATGAGCACATTGCTAGCAAATGGGATAATAGGATTCATCTATTTTACCTCCATATGAGCAAATGGCTCTTGAGCAGTAGGTGCAACTTGCTGGACATGATATGCCTGACTAATCCAGTGCATACTGTGATCAGAGGTATCTAAGAATGATTGCGGATATAGACCTAGCCATACTAAGCCAAACGCAAGCACCAACAAGATTGCCGCTTCACGCGCATTGATATCACGCATCGGTGACATTTTCTCAATCGTCGCTGTTGGCGTACCAAATAATGCTTTATAAATCATAATTAATGCGTATAAACCGGCAACGACTAAGCTAAAGGTAGCAAACACCACTGCCACAGGATGTGAGGCAAAAGAACCTAACAGAATTAAGAACTCCCCAATAAAGTTACCGGTACCTGGAATACCTAATAATGCCGCGGCAAAGAACATAAGTAACGGTGGGTAATAACGCATTTGACCCCACATACCACCCATTTGGCTCAAATCACGGGTATGTAGACGCTCATAAAGCTGACCGCTCATGATAAATAATGCCGCTGAGCTAAGACCATGTGCCAACATTTGAATCATCAAGCCTTGGAAACTAATTAACGTACCGGCATACAACGCAAGTACCACAAAACCCATGTGTGAAATACTGGTATAAGCCAGTAACCGCTTGATATCTTGCTGCATAAACGCAAGCCAAGCCCCGTAGAAAATACCAATACCGCCCAAAGTAATCGCAATCGGAGCAAACTGAGCACTGGCTTCTGGGAATAGTGGTAGGACAAACCGCAATAAACCATACGCCGCGGTTTTAATCAAAATACCAGCCAAATCCACCGAGCCTGCAGTCGGTGCTTGTGCGTGCGCATCGGGTAACCAGCCATGCAGTGGGAAAATTGGTAATTTAACCGCAAAGCCAATAAAAAACATCAGCATGATTGGGTATTGCCATTTGCCAAGATCTGTACCTAGCAAGTCCATATAGTTAAAAGTTATTTGACCTGTGGTTGATGCATGAATCATCACCAAAATCAAAATACCAATCAACATAATCAGACCCGATGCTTGGGTATAAATAAAGAATTTGGTTGCGGCATATTCTTTGGTTTTACCGCCAATCGCATTGTGTCCCCAGATTGCAATCAAGAAATAAATAGGAACTAACATCATCTCCCAAAAGAAGAAGAACAAGAACATATCGATTGCTAGGAAAACACCAATAACACCGCCCAAGCTCCAAAGTAGATTTAGATGGAAGAAGCCCACACGGCGAGTAATCTCACCCCATGAACACGCCACCGCCATCATACCCAAGAAGGCTGTTAGGCTCACCATTAACAGGGATAACCCATCAATCGCTAGATGGAAACTGACCCCCAATGAGGGCATCCAAGGTAGTTGAAACTCTGCCAACCAAGTCGGTTTAGCAGTCACCTCAGCAATGGTTTGTGCTGAACCAATAAAGTTACCGTTTTGCCAAATAGCTACCGTAATCAAAAACGTTAATAGCATGCCAAGAAACGCAATCCAACGAGGTAAACGTTCATCAACTTTTTCAACCAACCAGCACAGAAAACCTGCAATGATTGGAATAAATATCAAGGCGGGTAATAAGAGATTATTTTGCATAACTGTTACTTCCCTATCATCATCATTACCAACACCAACAATACTGCCATGCCAAGACCGAAGCTTGCAGCATACCCACGAATCGAGCCAGATTGGAACCATGTCGCCACTCGGTTACCTGCCAGCGATAGGGCTGGTAAAATATTCCAAGTGCGGTCAATCGGGTCAATTTTAATCAACTTACCAATCAATAAGAATGGTTTGACAAATACAATGTCATACAACGCATCAAAACCTAAACCATGATAGCACCAGTAATTAAGCGCACGGCCTAAACCTGTTTGGTTAAACTTACTCACAATGCGACCTTTATCTAGGGCAAACAAGAAAGCACCCACAATCAAACCCGCCAACATCGCAGCCATCACAATCATTTCTGCTGTGTGCTTACCTGATTCTACCTCAGGATGAATCACGCTAAAACTCTGTGGCAATACGCCTGCTAATGGTGGATGAATCATTGCCCCCACTGCAGTTGATAACACTAGCAATACCGCGAGCGGCAGCCAGTATGTCCAACCTTTAAGATCGTGAATAGGGGTTTTTTCTTCACCAAAGAACACAATCCAAATCATACGAAACGTATAAATCGAGGTTAAAAACGCACCCACCACTGCCATCCAAAATAAATTCATATGACCGGATGCAAAGGCTTCCCAAATAATTTCATCTTTTGAGTAATAACCCACCGTAATCCAAGGAATCGCAGCAAGTGCCCCACCCCCGATCGCAAACACCGCAAATAGGAATTTATTTTTATAAAACAAGCCACCCATTTTAAAGATGTTTTGCTCATGATGGTAAGCCAAAATAACAGCACCTGACCCTAGGAATAATAAAGCTTTAAAGAACGCATGGGTCATCAAGTGGAAAATCGCAACTTGCCAAGCGCCTACCCCTAATGCCAAGAACATATAGCCGATTTGACTCATGGTTGAATAAGCTAAGATACGTTTGATATCGGTTTGTGCCAGCGCACAGAAACCAGCAACCAACAATGTTGTTGCCCCAACGATACCCACCCAACTTGCCAATACATCAGGGGTCAATAAGAACACAGGATGTAAACGGGCAATTAAATACACACCTGCGGTAACCATCGTTGCCGCATGAATCAAGGCTGAAACAGGCGTAGGACCTGCCATCGCATCGGCAAGCCAAGAATGCAGCGGAATCTGTGCTGATTTACCCATCGCACCAAGCACTAACATCACAGCCGCAACTTTAATGGTAGGATAGCTATGACCAAAAATCGTCACCGTTGAACCTGCCGACGTTAGCATTTGCGATACATTGGCATTGATATCTGAGATATTTAACGTACCCAATTCACGGAACAACAAGAATAAGCCAAAGGCTAAGAACACATCACCCACACGGGTTACGGTAAAGGCTTTCATCGCAGCACGGCCATTGGCGCGCTCGTGATAATAAAAACCAATCAATAAGTAAGAACAGATACCAACGCCTTCCCAACCTAAGTACAACAGCACTAAATTGTCAGCAAGCACAAGTAACAGCATACTTGCGACGAACAGGTTCATATAGCTAAAAAATCTTGCGTAGCCTGTTTCACCGCGCATATACCATGACGCGAAAATATGAATTAAAAAACCGACACCGGTAATCACGCCCATCATGGTCACGCCCAAACCATCTAGCATGAGACCAAATTTTGGGGCAAAACTACCAACTTGCATCCACGTCCACAATGGCTGATTAATGACAGCGCCTTGTGGGTGGTTCATTAAAAAATCACTGCCTGCCATCAAGGCACACAAAGCAGCCAAACCCATACTACCGACACCGACCACTGCGGCTGCGTTTTCGCTTAAGCGGTCACGCATGGTCGCTAGAATCAGAAAGCCAATCAGCGGCAGCATAAAGGTTAAAGGTAACATACTCATTTTGATTTCACCCTTTCATCTCATTTGCCGTATCGACATCTAAATGACCACGCTTATGATAAAACTGTAAAAGAATAGCCAACCCAATTGCAACTTCAGCGGCTGCCAAAGTTAGCACTAAAATAAACATAATTTGTCCGTCAGGACTGACCCAGCGACTACCTGCCACTACAAATGCTAAGGCAGCAGCATTCATCATAATCTCAAGACTCATCAACATAAACAAAAAATTACGTCGTACCATCACACCACAAAAACCAATGGCAAACAAAATCGCTGACAAGATTAGACCGTGCTCTAATGGCACATGCTCTAATGGAAAGTGTCCCATTATGCCTTCTCCTCCTGAACTTCGCGTAACACAGCCGGTTGGCTGGGCTCTTTATCAATAAAATTCGTTAAGGCAGGTTGTATGGTATTACCAAGCTCACTATTATGACTTTCATTCTCATCATCCAAGGCAGATTTTGCCAAATGATAAGCCGCCACCAAACCCGCTAGTAATAAAAACCCTGCAATTTCGACCAACAATAAATATTCGGTAAATAATTTGGCACCGATCATTTTTGCCGTGACTGGCTCCACCCCGATCAACGCTGGCATCATTCCTTCAGACCCATGTTTCATGCCAATCAAACTAAACAAGGTCAAACCCACAATAAATGCAAGTCCTGCAGGTACTGCCCAAGCTGAGGATGCCAACCAGCTTTCTTCTTCCAAAGTACTTTGGGTACCTAAGTTCAGCATCATCACCACAAAAACGAACAATACCATAATCGCCCCTGCATAAACGATGATTTCAAGCGCACCGGCAAATGGCGCACCTAAGGCAAAGAAAATACCTGATAACGCCAGCAGCGTGACAATCATGTTTAATAACGCATGCACAGGATTGGTACGAGTAATCACGCGCAAACTAGCCAAAATAGCGACAATCGCTAATAAATAAAACCCTATCGTTGCTCCGGTTATCATGGCAATAAACTCCGTAAATCAATCGGCGCAGACTCATTTTGGTGTGCCCCTTTAGGTTTATCTTTGGTCGCCATCCCAGTCACACGGTAATAATTGTAGTCAGGAAATTTACCCGGGCCTGAAATTAACAAATGCTCTTTTTCATACACCAAGTTTTGACGGTTATACTCACCGAGCTCAAAATCTGGCGTCATCTGAATAGCCGTTGTCGGGCACGCTTCTTCACACATACCACAAAAGATACAACGCGAGAAGTTAATACGGAAAAACTCTGGATACCAGCGCCCGTCTTCACGTTCCGCTTTTTGCAGTGAAATACAACCCACCGGACAAGCGACGGCACATAGGTTACAGGCCACACAGCGCTCATCCCCATCCGGGTCACGTGTCAGTACAATACGCCCCCGAAAACGCGGCGGTACAGGAACAGGTTGTTCTGGGTATAAAATCGTATCACGTTTACGGGTCGCATGACTTGCGACCATAATTAGGGTGCGCAAGATTGAGCCAAAACCCGTAATCGTGTTTTTTACCATAGTCAAATACATATGTTAATCTCCACCTTACCCTACACCATGGGTGCGCCATAATATGAAGGCTGCCGTCGCGAGTAAATTAATCAAGGTAATGGGTAGACAAATTTTCCAGCCAAAGTTCATTACTTGGTCATAACGTGGACGCATCAACGCCCCACGCGCCAATACAAACATGGTCATGAAAAATAGCGTTTTTAACATGAACCAAATAATCGGCGGGATAAAACTCAGTCCATCAAATAATGGCAACCAACCCCCAAAGAATAAAATAGTGATCAGCGATGATACCAACACGATATTCACATACTCACCGACAAAGAACATACCAAATTTCATACCTGAGTATTCAACATGGTAACCTTCTGCCAATTCTTGCTCTGCTTCTGGCTGGTCAAATGGGAAACGGTGGGTGACTGCCACACCTGCTACCATAAAGGTTAAAAACCCTAAAATTTGACCAAATACATTCCAGTGCCAAAAACCACCGGCTTGTGAGTATACGATATCGCGTAAGTTAAATGACCCTGCCAACGCCACCACACCCATTAGCGATAATCCGAGAAAGACTTCATAACTAATGGTTTGGGCAGCAGAGCGTAGACCACCGAGCAAGGCGTATTTATTGGCTGATGCCCAGCCACCAAACATCACGGCATAAACTGCCAACCCTGCCATCGCAAAAAAGAACAGAATACCGATACTCCAGTCTGCGCCACCGAGTGATGGCGTAACTGGTACAATGATATAAGCGGCTAAAGCGGTAAACAATGAAATCGCAGGCGCCAAGACAAAGATAAATTTATCGGCAAATTTGGGCGTCCAGTCTTCTTTGAAAAAGATTTTGAGCATATCCGCGGCAACTTGTAGCGAACCTTGCCAACCCACACGGTTTGGACCATAACGGTCTTGCCACAGTGCCAACATGCGACGTTCATAAGGAATCATCAACGCGGCAAAAATCACGACCGCCAAGAAAATAACAATTGATTGCACTGCCAAAAATACAATTGACCAAGCTTCAGGGGACATTACCCCAGCCAGCCATGCAGGTAAATCGGGCATCTGTCTAACAGAATAATCCATTATACCCCCTCCCCTGGAGTTACTTGAGCTGTCACGCCACCATTATTAGCTGGTGATAGCGCTTGGGTGACAGTGTTGGTAGTTGCTGATTTTACGATACTGATGTCGGTATAAGGTTGCGCTAGCAGGGCTTCTAATTCACCCGCCTGACCCACAGGATAGCCCACACAGCTTTCGGCTAAGTAATCGACAAGCTGCACAGGTAAGGTGGTCGCTACACCTTTCACTGTGACCGTTAACATATCACCTGATTGCAGCTGCCATTTATCCGCATCATCCGTTGATACACTAAAAGCAGCTGGCATCAATTGTGACGCGACCACTTCACTACGGGCGGTTAATTCATCACTAGCAAAAATATTATACACCGGCACTAGCTGGGTGGAACCTCGTTGGCTAGCTGCCGCAGGCGCAATATACTCACGTTTTGGCAATGCGGTTAACGCATCAAAAATACGCACCCCTGGATCGCCATGTTTTAGATGACCACCCACTTTATCTTGGTATTTATTCCAAGCTTGCGGTGAGTTCCAACCTGGAGACCAAGCAAATGGAATCATTGATGAATCCGTTTGGGTACCCACATAACCTTCTTGTGAGAAGGTTAGGCCCGTATCGATATCTTTTGGCTGCTCTGGCTCATGCACAGAAATCGGCGCACGCATCGCTGTACGCCCTGAATAACGGCGTGGCTCACGCGCGACTTTTAGACCAGTAATACGGTAATCGGCTGATGGCGCTGCTTGTCTGATTGCGGCTAATTGTGGATTGGTGTCTGCGACAGCTGTAATCACATCATCAAGCTGCGTCCAGTCAATCGCACGGCCATTGAGCTCAGACTCTACCGCATGTAACCAACGCCAGCTTTCTTTCACCATACTTTGCGGGCGATAGTAAACAGGATCATAAACTTGGAAGAATCGCTGTGCACGACCTTCTGCTGAGATGAGTGTACCGTCCGCTTCTGCAAAGGTTGCTACAGGTACCATCACATCTGCATGGTTATGCCATTGGTAAGCTTCATGGTCGAGTACAATCAGGGATTTGTTGGCTACCAATTGGTTCATTTGCTCAGCGGTTAAGCGGCGACTGATGTCATTTTCCATGACAATCACCACATCGGCATCATCACCTAATTCATCAATCGCTTTACCACCGAGTAAGTTGACGCCTATGCTATTGGCAGCAGGTACTGATAAGTATAAACCGGCTTTTTCTTGATAGCCTTTGGTCGGGTTCATACGGCTTGGGCGTTTAACTTGCTTGGCTTGTTCAGCAAATGCCGCTTCATCCATCTCTTGTTTGAGTTTGGCTTGCTCTTCATCGATTTTGGCAATCTCTGCATCCACTTGGACGTTGTGGGCGTCAACCACGCCCCGTTCATATACTACCACTTCACCGCGTTTTTGCTCAGCGATATTGGCAATTTGTGCCGCCGCTTCTATGATAGCAGTGTGGTACAGTGATGAGCCTGAGATGATAAGGGGTTTGGTTGCTTTAAGTAGCGTCTGCGCGATATGTTTAGCAAATGCTTGCATATCAGCATTATCGCCTTCATCGATGACCAAATCTTTTGGTAATTGTGAGGTAGCCAACGTTTTCATGTGCTCAGCAATGCTAAAGCCTAGTTCGGCGATATCGCTTGGTGTGGCGACGCAGCTTACTTCGGCAATATCATCAAGGCGCGTATCTTTGACATCCACAATAAAAATTGGGCTGTAGTCTTTTTGACCGATACGAGCCACAGGCTCTGCCAAGAAATCTGGCGTTTTTAGTGCATCTGCCATTTGTTTGGCGCGATTTTTTGCCGCTTGGCGTACTGCCAGTGCAATACGTGGACTGGTTTGGGTAATATCTTCACCCAAAATCAATACCGCATCATAATCCTCAATCTCACGCATGCTTGGATTATGGATATTTTCTGTGGTCAACACATCGATGCATTTTTGTACCACGGTTTTTTCTTGACTGGTAATACCAATGCTAAAATTTTCGGCACCGACTAAGCGTTTTAGCGCATAGTTTGATTCAAGGCTGGCAACGGGTGAACCAATACCGATGGCTTTTTTACCTTGCAAACGGTTTTTGATGGCATCGATAGTATGGTCAATGCTCAGATTGGTTTGTTTACCGTTTAGTGTTTCAATCGCTTGAATTGGGCGGTCTTGGCGGTTGACATAGCCATAGCCGAAACGACCACGGTCACAGAGGAAGTAAGCGTTGACTTCCCCATTAAAACGGTTTTCGATACGGCGCAATTCACCATAGCGCTCACCCGCTGAGATATTACAACCTGCCGAACAGCCATGACAAATGCTTGGGGCATATTGCATGTCCCATTTACGATTGTAGCGCTCTGAGTGAGTTTTATCGGTGAATACCCCAGTTGGACAAACTTCGGTAAGGTTGCCTGAAAATTCACTTTCAAACTGACCGTCTTTATCACGACCAAAGTACACACGGCTTGCTGATGCATAAACCCCTAAATCTTCACCACCTGCATAGTCTTTGTAATAACGTACGCAGCGATAACACGCGATACAGCGGTTCATCTCATGATTGATAAATGGACCCAAGTCTTGGTTTTGGTGGGTACGTTTAGTAAAGCGGTATTTACGATGATTGTGACCTGACATGTAGGTCATATCTTGCAAGTGACAATGACCGCCCTCTTCACAGGTTGGACAGTCATGGGGGTGGTTAGTCATTAAGAACTCAACCAAGCTTTTACGGAAGTTTTTCACTTCTGCATCAGTCACTGAGATCCACATGTCTGGGGTCGGATTGACCATACACGACATGACCAAACGACCACGACCCGCTTCATAATCTTCTTTGTTATTATATTGCTTGACGGCACATTGACGGCAAGAACCCACCGAGCCCAATGCTGGATGATAACAAAAATAAGGGATATCGATGCCAAGCGATAAACAAGCTTGTAGCAAGTTATCGGCACCATCAACTTCGACGTCTTGACCGTCTATATGAATAATTGCCATGCTAATTCCTTACACTGATTGCCCATTGGTGGTCTTAACCGGTTGATACACTTCAACTTTTCCGCTGTTTGCAGATGAAGGCACGCCCGTTGGGGACAATTGTTCTTCAGGCGCCACATTGTTACCAATTTTGGCTTCAAATTCTGGTAAAAAGTATTTTAACGCACTTTGTAATGGCTCAACCGCACCCGGTGCGTGGGCACAGAAGGTTTTACCTAACCACAAATCTTTGGTCAATTGGCGCAATACGTCAATATCGACAGGTTGACCATTGCCTGTATCGATGGCATGCAAGGTTTTGACCCCCCATGGCAACCCATCACGGCAAGGCGTACACCAACCGCAGGATTCACGGGCAAAGAATTTTTGCAAATTGAGCGACAATGACACCATATCTTGCGATTCATCTACCACCATAATCAAGCAGGTACCTAAACGGCTACCTGCTTTCATGATGGGTTCAAAGTCCATTGGCAGGTCTAAATGCTCGTCACTGGCGGTTAAAAAGTCAGTTGACGCACCGCCTGGCAACCAAGCTTTTAATTTACGGCCGTCTTTCATGCCTTTGGCATAATCAAAAATAATTTCGCGAGCGGTAGTACCAAATGGCAGTTCCCATAGCCCTGGCTCATTGACTAGACCTGAGCAACCCATGATTTTGGTGCCCGGGTTTTCTGATTTGCCTTGTGCCAAGCCTTTATACCATTCTACGCCATGCAGCATAATGCCCGGCATGTTGTTTAAAGACTCTACGTTATTGACCACAGTGGGACGACCCCATGCCCCTGATACTTGTGGGAAGGGTGGCTTGGTACGTGGATTGGCACGGCGACCTTCAAGCGAGTTAATGAGTGCAGTTTCTTCGCCACAGATATAACGGCCTGCACCGGTATGCACGTGTAAATCAAAGCTATAGCCTGAACCCAAGATGTTATCACCTAAATACCCTTTGGCACGGCACTCAGCCAATGCATTATTTAAGCGTTTCGCGGCTTCAATATACTCACCACGGATAAAAATATACCCTGCGGTTGCACCAATGGCATACCCTGAGATTATCATCCCTTCAATCAGCTGAAATGGTAGGCGCTCCATCAATAGACGGTCTTTAAACGTGCCTGGCTCCATCTCATCTGCGTTACAAATCAAGTAACGAGGTCCGCCATCGGGTGGCGTCATAAAGGTCCATTTAAGACCTGCATTAAAGCCTGCACCACCACGTCCACGCACGTTGGCATCTTTAATCATATTGCCCACTTCTTTGGCAGATTTAGCCAAGGCATTTTTTAGACCTTCAAACCCTTTTAGGCTTTCATAGGTTGCCAAATCTAGCACTGAGTCATAATGCGCCAAACGCCAAGTCAGGGGCTTGGTCTCACTGGTGGCTGTCGCTTTATCACCATAAATAGGAATGCTTTGCTCGCCCAATTGACTGGGTGATTTGCCAATTTTTCGATTATTAATTTGACGGGTTATATTCATGCGTATTGCTCCAGCAATTCAGCAATCTCTTCAATTTGGACAGGACCGTAGGTATCTTCATCAATCAAAACCGCTGGACCTTTATCACAGTTGCCTAAACAACAAATGGGTAATAAGGTAAAACGATTGTCTGGGGTAGTTTGACCAAAACTAATGCCTAAAGTGCGCTCAAAAGCTTGACCTAAATTCTCTGCACCTACCAGATAACAACCAATCGAGTCACAGACCAAAATCACATGACGACCAACTGGTGAGCGGTAGATACGGTTATAAAATGTTGCAACCCCTTCCACATCGGTGACTGGGATTTTTAAGATATTAGCAATCGCGTTGACTTGTGCATCATCCACCCAGCCGTTACGGCGTTGGACAATTTTTAGCGCATCAAGTGATGCCGCGCGGCTTTGTGGGTAATGATGCATAAATTCATGAATGTCGTGAATTTCTGCTTCGGTTAGAATGCTTGCGACATCCACCTTTGGGGTTTTATCAGTTACAATCTTCATCGGTGGTTTTCTCCTAACGATCAACGTCTGCCATAACAACGTCAATTGACGCTAGATAAATAATTAAGTCAGATACCAAGCTACCATTAATGACTGACGGCATTTGCTGTAAATGCGCAAAGGTCGGTGTACGAATGCGGGTACGGTAACTCATGGTTGAGCGATCAGACGTAATATAATAGTTGGTAATACCTTTCACTGCTTCCACCATAAAGGAGGACTCGCCTTCTGGCATGACAGGACCCCACGATACTGAAATAAAGTGGTTAATCAGGGTCTCAATGTCATTTAAGGTGCGGTCTTTGGGTGGTGGGACAGCCAGTGGGTGATCGGCTTTGTATGCCCCCATTGGCATATTGTTGAGACATTGCTCAATGATACGCAGTGACTGACGAATCTCTTCAATTTTGACCAAACAGCGGTCATATGCATCGCCATTAAACTCAATGGGTACTTCAAAATCAAAATTTTCATAGCCAAGATAAGGGCGCGCTTTACGCACATCGTAAGGGATACCTGTGGCACGTAGACCATGACCTGATACGCCCCAAGCAAGGGCAGATTTAGCATCGTATTGGGCAACGTTTTGGGTACGCAGTTGTAGCACCTTGTTTTTCATGGTGGCTTTGACGTATTCATCGATACGTTTTGGCATCCAATCTAAGAATTCACGAACCAGTTTGTGCCAGCCGTTTGGCAAGTCCATCGCGGTACCGCCGATACGAAACCACGCTGGGTGCATACGATAACCGGTTACCGCTTCAATCACATCATACGCTTTTTGACGGTCAGCGAACATATAAAATACTGGCGTCATACCGCCCGCATCCTGAATGAAGGTGCCCCAGTACAGCAAATTATTGGTGATACGGAAGAACTCACTCATCATGATACGAATGGTATTCGCGCGATCCGGTACCGTAATGCCTGCCAGTTTTTCCACTGACATGATGTAGGGCAACTCATTCATCACCCCACCAAGATAATCGATACGGTCAGTGTAAGGAATAAATGAATGCCAAGTTTGGCGTTCAGCGATTTTTTCAGCGCCGCGATGGTGATAACCAATGTCTGGGATACAGTCGATGACTTCCTCACCGTCTAGCTGAAGCACAACGCGAAAGGCACCGTGCGCAGAAGGGTGGTTAGGACCCAAATTTAGGAACATAAAGTCTTCGTCACGGCCACTACGTTTCATGCCCCACTCTTCTGGGATAAATCGTAGGTTCTCCTGCTCAAACATCTGCTTGCCTTTATCGAGATAATAAGGCGGTACTTCAGTCGCACGAGAGGCGTATTCTTTACGCAGTGGATGACCTTCCCAGTATTTTGGCAATAAAATACGGGTTAAATGTGGGTGACCATCAAAGGTAATACCAAACATATCCCACGCTTCGCGCTCATACCAGTTGGCATTGGGCCAAATACGGGTTGCCGTAGGGATGTGTAAATCAGCTTCTTTTAGCGCCACTTTGATGCGGATGTCTGTGTTGCGCTCTAATGACATTAGATGATAGAACACGGTGAAATCACTGTCAGGCAAGGCATTGCCATCCCTGTCTTTACGATGTTGGCGTAGGCGCTCATCAATCGCTGAGATATCCAGTAACATCACGTAAGGCTGTGGCAAGGTGCGAAGGTACAGGAGTACTTCGATGACCTGTTCACGGCTGACCCAAATAGTGGGAAAAGCGTCAAAGGTTTTTTGTACAACAAACTGCCCCTCAAACTTGCGATTTAATTCCGCAATCACTGCTGGGACATCAGTTTGTGCTTGATTATCAGTTACCGTTACCATGAGTGGCACTTTCCTCATTCACAATTATTAAGAAGGTAGTGGAATACCTTTTTTGTTTTGAACGCAATTCGATAAGCTTCTACTTAGCGAAAATTCATCCTAAATCCATCCAGAGATTGACTCTAGCATTAATCAATCTCTAGCATTAATCAATATTATCTGGGCTGCGTAGATTTTTGACCGCGATGCGATCGGCTTGTTTACGGTCACGTTCTGGCTGCATGACAGGTTGGTAGATACCTTGGTCATTGACATGAATACCGAGTGGACGACGTTCTTTAGTAATTGATTCTTGCAGCAGCATGATGGCTTGAATCAAAGCTTCTGGACGTGGTGGGCAACCAGGGATATAAACATCGACAGGAATGATTTTATCAACGCCTTGCACCACTGAATACACATCGTACATGCCGCCTGAGTTGGCACAGGCACCCATTGAGATGACCCATTTAGGCTCAAGCATTTGCTCGTAGAGACGCTGAATAACAGGCGCCATCTTCATAAAGCAAGTACCTGCCACAATCATCACATCAGCTTGGCGTGGTGACGCACGAATAACCTCAGCGCCAAAGCGCGACAAGTCATGCACGCCTGTTAATGTCGTTGCGTATTCTACATAGCAGCACGAGGTACCAAAGTTAAATGGCCACAATGAATGCTTACGACCCCAGTTTGCAAGGCTATGGGTCAAATCTTCTAATCGCGTCATGACGACGTTTTTATTGACTTCCTCTTCGTCAATAATTTGACGAGTTTGGTCTGGAAATCTGTCGGCATCTGGATTGGCTTTGGTTAATGTATATTTCATAATGCTCGATCACCTTGATTTTTAAAGCAGGATTTCGCTCTATGTCACTACAAATGCAAAAGACCTTGCAATATAGATTGCAAAGTCGGATTATTATTTTACCGCGTTATTGTTTGGGTTTTGGTTCATTGCGCCAGACAACTGGGCAGGGATTTTACCAGTAGGGTCAATTTCTAACTCTTCAATACCATTAAAGCGGGTAATATCCGCCAGATTAAAGCCCGCAGGCGCAGCAGCCAAACGTTTTGGTTTTGGCTTTTTGTCTGCAGGTGACCAGTTAAGCGCCCCTAGTTTGAGCAGATAATATAGACCGATTAACAGCTCTACGACAAACAGCACAACGGTCCAAAATCCTAGCCAACCTGCTTCTTTGACCGATACCGCATAGGTATATAGGTATAATGCTTCTAAGTCAAAGATAACAAAGAAGATAGCGACGATATAAAATTTTGCAGATAAACGGATTCTGGCAGAACCAACACTGACCACACCCGACTCGAAATTTTCTTGCTTTTGAAAGCCTTTAGAAGTACCACCTAACAATCTTGGTACAACAAGCATGAAAATACAAAGTCCTATGGCTGCCAAAATAAATACAATTGCAGACCAATCAATGACTGGAATCATGAGGATACTCCTGGGCAATACGACTAACCGTTACGTGGGTTAAGCAATTCAAGTTGGGACGATATTTTTGATACTTCCACCAAGCCCGTCTGGCTCAAGCGCAATATCACAAAGACGATGGCAGATAACTTCTTAAGAACTATTTTGCTTAAGATTACCTCGTACCAGCTAACAAGGCTGCACATCCATTGACCATTATTGTAATCGGTGAGTGATTGGCTAGTTACTAAACAGGCTAGTTAGAGATATTGCTAAAACCACGATGAAACTCTAACATAAAGCAGCATTACATCACTTTATAAAAATGCGTATTTTAACAAAAGTAACTATATATTGCTGTTAACTGGCTAAAACACGGATAGTTTACTCATTTTATGTAAAAAATGCTAGTAGCAGGGTTCAATCTTCAATTAAATACAAACACTTTTAAAAAAAAGACCCTGCTGTTTGCAGGGTCTGTTAGCCAAAAATCATTCAAAAAATTCATGCAAATAATAGTTACTGGTTAATCACGTCAACGCCTTTAGGAGGCGTGAAGCTAAATTGATTACTGGCAATTGAAGCATTGCGTTTCACACTGGAGAATCGAATACTGGTGGTTTGCCCCAAATTATCATTTAATACCATCATGACAGGATTACCGCTATTAAAAGCGATACCTAAGCTTTTAAAGTTGGCATTGCCATTTTTTGGATAGAGCACGTAATAATTTTTTGAAGCAATCGGCTGGGTCACATTAAAACTATTGGCGATTTTGCTTGGGTCGCCTGATAAAATCAGTGCTGGTGTATCCCCTACTTGATTGCTCACGCTTTGCTTGGTCGCTTGATTTAAATCTTTATCATATATCCAAAGCGTATTGCCATTGGCAACAATCAACTGCGATGCCGTACCATCAATTTGCCAACGAAACTGGTTTGGACGTTGCACAGCCATGGTACCTGAGAAATTTCTTGATGTCTTACTTAAGCCTTTGCCGCCAGTGCCAGAGGTGGTTTGACTAAAATTGGCGGTCATGCTTTTAACATTTTTAAGTAGGTTATTTAAGTTTGTTGCCGCGCTTGCTGAGTTGGCGACAGCGGCATTGGCTGATTGCATGGCGACTGTCATCGGCATGCTGGTAATCAATAATGCAGATAATGTACCGGTGGCTAATTTATTGATAATTTTATTGGTAGATGTTGTCATGGTAGGTTCCTCATTCAATAAAAATTGTTAAAAGTTTAGAAAAAGTGTTCAAAAATAATATCAACCCAACAGGCTAATCAATAAATTAAAAATTAACAAGTTAAGCTAAATTCGCTGACAGGTATTGTCGCTAAATTTTTCTTACCCTACTAGACGCCCCATGCAATGATTGTTGTTGAAGTTGTAACAAATGTAACAATAGCTGAGTGCTAAGAAAGTTTTGACTAGAGAATGACTAACCACTGCCAAGCCATTGAAGACTATCCAAAACCCGTTAAGACGCTTGGCTATAAGCAATAAAAAACCCAATAAGTGCAACTTATTGGGTTAATTTGTTTAACAACAAGCTAAATGATTATTCAGCTGCGCCTTCAACAAATACGTAGCGACGATTGAATTTACCTTTAACAGCAAATTTTACCACGCCGTCAGTTAAAGCAAATAATGTATGGTCACGACCCATACCTACACCTTCACCTGCGTGAAATTCTGTACCACGTTGACGTACAATGATGTTACCAGCAACAACTTGTTGACCGCCAAAGATTTTTACGCCAAGCATTTTTGGGTTTGAATCACGACCGTTACGGGTAGAACCTGCGGCTTTTTTATGTGCCATGTCGATGTCTCCTAGAGATTAATGTGTTTGAAATAGTCAATTAAGCAGTGATTGCTTTGATTTTTAACAAAGTATACCATTGACGGTGACCTTGTTCTTTATGATAGTGTTTACGACGTCTGTGTTTTACAATACGTACTTTTTCGCCACGACCATGTTCTACTACTTCAGCTTCGACCACTGCACCGGCAACCACAGGTTGACCAATTTTGATATCGCTGCCATCAACGACCATTAAAACGTCTTCAATTTTGATGGTATCGCCTTTTTCAGCTTTTAGCAATTCAACTTTTAAAAATTCATCTTGAACGACGCGATGTTGTTTACCACCACTTTTGATTACTGCATACATCTTGGTTGCTCCAATAAACCCGTACACCGTGGCTACCAAGGGCGATAACACTTCTACGACGGATACACAGGGAAATATAAGGTCGCGATTTTAACGTTTTTATTGTTTAAAATCAAGAAAAACTTCACGGATGCGGGTGCGATTTTGGCTGATAAATTATTGCGCGTTTCTCAACGCAATGGATGCTCAGTAATACAAGTCGCCAATAAAAATACAGAGTAATAACTTACACAAAAAACGGCAGTATGGTATGATTTTGCCGACTTTCACCACAAGCCAAATTTCACGAATTTTCACTCCAAGCTTTGAGCCAACCTATGCTAGACAATCAACAATCAAATCCTACATCCACTGCTATCAATGCAGGTGTTACCAAAGACAGTAACAGCACGCCTGTCACCTATCAGCAGATTCAATCTATTATCGCTGACGATTTCGAGATTATGGATAAGCAGGTGTATGGCAGTCTAAGCTCCAAAGTAAAATTGGTCATGTCGGTGAGTCAGCATGTCATCAATGCAGGCGGTAAGCGTATGCGCCCCTTAATTTCGCTGCTTTGCTCACGCATTTGTAACGACCAGCCCTCACAAGCTGCCATGCATTTGGGCGCTATCACTGAGATGCTGCATACCGCAACGTTAGTACACGACGATGTGATTGATGAGTCAGGTATGCGCCGCGGTAAGCCGACCGCGAATGCAACGTGGGATAATGCAACGGCTGTACTGGTCGGTGACTATCTGATTGCTCGTTCATTCAATCTTTTAGTAGGTTTTGGCTCGTTGCCGTTATTGCAGTTATTCTCAGATGGCACCTGTGATATCGCTGAAGGGGAAGTATTGCAGCTACAACATCAGCATGACCCCAAAGCCACCGAAGCTGATTATATGAAAATCATCGACGGTAAAACCTCTCGGCTATTTATGATGGCAAGTCAAGGCGTGGCTATTTTGGAAAATCGCCCTGAATACAATGACGCCTTCGCGATATTTGGTCAGCACTTTGGTAATGCCTTCCAAATTATTGATGATATCTTAGACTTTGTCGGTGATAGTGAGGTGCTCGGCAAAAACGTGGGTGATGATATCGCTGAGGGCAAGCCAACCTTGCCGCTAATTAAAGCGCTTGAAATGACCACGGGTGATACGCATGAAAAATTACGGATTGCCATTCAGACAGGGCAAGTGCAAGATACGGGCGAAATTATTGAGATTGTCAAAAACAGCGGTGCACTGGCGTATTGCCGTGATAAAGCGATGCAAGAAAGTGAGATTGCTAGACAAGCCGTGCTGACCTTGCCTGATTCACAATACCGCCAAGGTTTACTCGATTTGATGACGCTTGCTAGCCAACGGCTTTATTAATTATTAATAAATGCGGGGTGGTGATCAGTTTGATGTCCAATTCGAGGCGCGGTAAATCATACGTCATTAATCATTCATAAACCTTTGCTAAATTGAGGCGAAAAATCCCAAATTTGCCATGACTGACCACCCAATTAAATTTAAGCCTTCCAAACACGCGGATTTTATGCAAGCGGCTAAGGTGCGCACCCCAAAATATAAATTCTACGTTGAAGTCGGTGGCGACCCTGCTCACCCTACCATCGTACTGATTATGGGCTTAGGCGCGCAAAGCTTGGTATGGCCCAATGAATTCTGCTATGCGTTAATCAATGCTGGATTTCGGGTCGTGCGATTTGACAATCGCGATATTGGCAAATCTAGCAAGCTTAAGCACAAAAAACTGACTCCCGCTCATGATTCGCCCATTTATAAAGCCAAATTGCTAGGCAGATTCGGACTGGGTTTACCGCTTAAAAACCTGCAAACACCGTATGATTTGTACGACATGGCAGAAGATGCCTATCAACTGCTCAAAATGTTGGGTATCAAAAAATACTTTGTGATTGGTCAATCGATGGGCGGTATGATTGCGCAAATCATGGCAGTGCGTTATCCACACCAAGTAGAAAAATTGGGACTATTATCCACCAGTAACAATCGACCCTTTTCGCGCCCACCCGCCATTGAAGCTATCAAGGCCTTTACCCAGCCACTACCCAAAAGCCAAGATGCTGACGCATTGACCCAGCAGTTCGTGCAGACCATCAAAACCATCGCCAGCCCCGATTACTTTGATGAACAAGCGGCATTTAGCAAAGCCAAAAAACTGTTTAAACGGCGTTTTTACCCAAAAGGTACGCAGCGGCAGTTACTGGCGATTTTGGCGACGGGGTCACTGGTCGATATTGACAAACAAATCCACCAACCCACCCTCATCATTCATGGCAAACAAGACAAACTCATTCCATTTAGTCATGCCTATTCGCTTGCCAAGCATATTGCGCAAAGTCAATTGATACTCATTGATGAGCTCGGTCACGATATGCCCGTGGCACTGGTCGAGGTATTAGCAAGTTATTTTATTAATCATTTTCGTTATGATAGCCAACTGGGCTAGCTTTTTATGATGTCCAGCATTTGTTGCCAATCCACTGGCAAGTTCTTTGGTAATGGCAAATCCCTTTCATAAAAGTATTTCAAACTTGCCATAAAAACAGTTGCCATCATGGTGGCTTGGTAATCAATCGCCTCCGGCGTTAAATAATCTGTCGCCTTTTGTTTTTTAGCCAGTTCAATGAAGTTTTGTTTACCCATCAAAAACATATCATGATAAAGATTGTGGTGTTGGGTACGGATTTTCCACAGGGCAAGCATCTGTTGGCGGCGTTCAAACAGCTTTTGTGAATGATTTTCCATACTCATTTGTAGCATTTGACTATCGGCATTGAGCCTGTCCTGAAATAGCTGGCTGATTTCCTGCTTGAAATCATCAATCATCTGCCCTGCCAAATCACCTTTCCCACTGTAATATTTATAAAAAGTAGCACGATTGACTTTGGCACGATCCAAAATTGCTCGGATAGCAATATCGTTGTACTCCTGCTCGGACAACAACATAATAAAGGCTTCACGGATAACTTTATGGGTTTTGACAACACGTAAATCAGGTGACTTGTTACGACTTAAAGTCATGCGCAAATATTTCCTTATTAAAAAAATCTATCAATGGCTTTGATATTTTAAAATTTTTATCCATACAAATAGGTGATAATTGTTGCTTAAACACTTATTTTGTTTAATATTGTTGGTTTCCCAATTGCAGATTTTTTTTTAAAATAACCGCTGCCGATAACTGGTAGTAATGTAGCTATCATTTAGTTATCCTAAAGTTTTGTGTCTTATCGTAAATATTGCAACAACAATGTCGCATTTATTTTATAATATTTTTTTTAAAATTCCCTATTTTTTATGAGGTTGGTATGAGATACCCAGTGTTGTTCATGGTGTCATTAGCGAGTTGTAGCTTATTAATCGGGTGTAATAAGTCAGACAAAGCAGCCCAGCAACAAAGTGGCGGCGGTGCAGCAGGTGCACAGGCGCAAATGCCACCCACGATAGTCAATGTACAACCTGTAACATTCCAAACGATTCCACTTACCAAAGAGTTATCAGGTAAAGTGGTCGCCTATCAAGAAGCCACCGTTACGCCGCAAGTGTCAGGTATTATTGACCGCCAGTTGTTTCGTGAAGGCACTTTTGTCAAACAAAATCAGCCATTATATCAAATCAATACCGATAGCTACACCAGTGTACTTGCCGGTAGTCGCGCAAGCCTTGACCAAAGCCTTGCTAGTGTCAATACCGCAAAAGCCAACTATAATAATGCCTTAGCGGTGCTAGAAACCCGCCAAGCCGAACTTGCGCTGGCTCAAACCAATTTAAACCGTCTAAAACAGCTACGTGGTACTGAAGCTATCTCAAGTCAAGAATATGACCAAGGGGCAACCGCCGTGCGTACCGCTCAAGCAGCGGTTAAAAATGCGCAGGCGCAAGTGGGGGTGGCACAAGCCAATATTGATGCCGCCCAAGCAGCGGCTCGCGGCGCACAACAATCAGTGAATAGCAATCAGCTCACCATGAGCCGTACTGTGGTTAAAGCGCCTATTAGTGGTATCACCAGTCGCTCAAATGTCAATGTCGGTGCGCTTGCCACTGCAGGCACGACACAGATGGTAACTGTCTCGCAGCTTAATCCAATTTATGTCGATATCAGTCAATCATCTGCCGAGTTATTGGCGCTTCGTCAGCAATTTGCGGCTGGTAAACTTAGCACACCGCGTACCGCACAGGTTCAGTTAAAGCTCGCCGATGGCTCAACCTACCCGATGGTGGGGCAACTTCGCTTCGAAGAAGCTAAAGTGGATAGTACCACAGGCACGGTTAATCTGCGTGCGGTATTTAGCAATGATAACTTTGTGTTGTTGCCCGGGATGATGGTGAATGCCCAGTTGATTCAAGGTATTATCAATAATGCCGTATTATTGCCACAAAGTGCCATTAATCGTACAGCCAAAGGTGAATCAACCGTGTATGTGGTTGACGCCAATAATAAAATCCAAGTACGCCCAGTTACGGTTCAAGGTACCCACCAAGGTCAATGGATTGTCACTAGCGGTCTAAAACAAGGTGAGCAAGTGGTGATGGTTGGCGGCGCCAAAGTCAAACCAGATCAGCAAGTCAAAGCCATGCCATATGTGGCATCGCAACCAGCCTCAACCGCGGTACCGACCAATGCTTCTACCACGACGACGACCAAAACGACCGTAACAAATAGCTCAACTACCGCCAAAACTGCGCAACCATAAGCACGGGAGATATCATGTCACGCTTTTTTATTGATAGACCCATCTTTGCTTGGGTGATTGCCATGCTCATCATGCTGATGGGTATCTTGGCAATTTTTAAATTACCGATTGAGCAGTATCCACGTATTGCCCCACCTACCATTAGTATCTCAGCAACTTATCCAGGTGCCGCTGCCCAAACCATTGAAGACTCCGTCACGCAGGTGATTGAACAAAAAATGAAAGGGCTTGATGGATTGATGTATATGTCCTCAAGTTCATCATCAAGTGGCGCTGCGCAAATTACCTTGACCTTTGAGAATGGGACAGATCCCGATACGGCACAAGTCCAAGTCCAAAACAAACTGCAATCTGCCATGAGTTCGCTGCCAGAGATGGTGCAGCGCATGGGGGTCAACGTCAATAAGTCCACGAGTGGCTTTTTGATGGTACTGGCGATGACATCCGAAGATGGCAGTATGGATCGTGCCGATATTGCCGATTATCTCAACTCCAACGTGGTTGACCAGCTCAGCCGTGTCGATGGTGTGGGTAACGTCAATGTGTTTGGCTCTGCGTATGCCATGCGTATTTGGTTAGACCCTGAAAAACTTCGTACCTATGGTTTAATACCCTCGGATATCACCAGCGCAATTCAAGCGCAAAACGCACAAGTATCAGCCGGTCAGCTAGGACAAACACCCACTGACGAAGCCCGTCAAGCCATTAATGCCACAGTGACTGTGCAAAGTTACTTACAAACCCCAGAGCAATTTCGTAATATTTTGCTTAAAAGTAACACAAATGGCGCGCAAATTCGCTTGGGCGATGTCGCCAAAGTGGAAATTGGTAGTGAAAGCTACAGCCCCATTGCCCGCTACAATGGCAAGGATGCGGCAGGTATCGGTATCTCACTGTCATCTGGCGCCAATGCTTTAAGCACACGTAACGCCGTAGAAGCCAAACTCAAAGAGCTTGAACCTAATTTTCCTGCGGGCTTAAAAGCCTCAGTTGCTTATGACACCACGCCATTTGTACGTTTGTCGATTGAGGAAGTAGTCAGAACACTTGCTGAAGCGATTGCACTGGTATTCTTAGTGATGTTCTTGTTTTTACAAAGCTGGCGCGCAACGATTATTCCTACGTTGGCAGTACCTGTGGTAATACTGGGTACGTTTGGTATTTTGTACGCATTTGGCTATACCATCAATGTGTTGACGCTGTTTGCCATGGTGTTATCCATCGGTCTGTTAGTCGATGACGCGATTGTCGTGGTCGAAAACGTTGAGCGTTTGCTGGAAGAAAATCCAGACATGACGCCACTGGAAGCCACCCGTGAATCAATGCGCGAAATCAGTAAAGTGGTCATTGGTATTGCCTTGATTTTGTCGGCGGTATTTTTACCGATGGCATTCTTTGGCGGCTCAACTGGGGTGATTTATCGACAGTTCTCAGTGACGCTTATCAGCAGTATGGTACTATCCGCCTTAGTTGCGTTGATTTTCACCCCTGCCCTATGTGCGACTATCCTCAAACGCACTAAAGCCCATGACAAACACAGCGGGCATCAGACCGGTTTCTTTGGCGCATTTAATCGCATGTTTATGCGTCTTAGTGAAGGCTATGAAAAATTTGTGGGTCGCAGTATCAAAATGCGCTGGTTGTATATGATACCTTATGCCTTGGTGATTGCGGCATTGGTGTTTTTATTTACCCGTATTCCAAGTTCATTTATTCCCGAAGAAGACCAAGGTGTGCTGTTGACATTGGTGCAGCTGCCTGCTGGTAGTACCCAAAATCAAACGCAAGCGGTTATCGAAAAGGTCAACGCCTATTATAAAACCCAAGAAAAAGACCTTGTGCAGTCTGTATTTACGGTCAATGGCTTTAGTTTTGCCGGTCAAGGACAGAATATGGGATTGGCATTTATCCGCTTAAAAGATTGGGATGAGCGCCCTGGTAAAGAAAATACCGCGCAATCGATTGCCAAACGTGCCATGGGTTATTTTATGACCCAAGTCAATGAAGCCCAAGTATATGCCATTTCACCGCCTGCTATTCAAGGTTTGGGTACGGCAACGGGTTTTGATTTACAGCTACAAGACTCCGGCAACTTAGGTCACGAAGGCTTGCTGCAAGCCCGTAACATGCTACTGGGCATGGCGGCGCAAAATAAACAAGTCAGTGGCGTGCGTCCAAATGGACAAGAAGATTCACCCCAATACAAAGTCAACGTCAACTATGATGCTGCTGCTGCGATGGGTGTCGCGCCGAGCGTGATTAACAGTGTTCTTAGTACCGCTTGGGGTAGTAGCTACGTCAATGACTTTATGGATCGTGGTCGTATCAAAAAAGTGTATATGCAAGGTGAAGCTGAGAGCCGTACCACCCCAGAGGATATCAACAAATGGTATGTACGCAACAGTGACAATCAGATGATTCCGTTTAGCTCATTTGCCACCGGTGAATGGCAGTATGGTTCGCCTACGCTAACGCGTTATAACAGCTTGTCATCGATGAACTTGCAAGGTAACGCAGCTCCAGGACTTAGTACCGGTCAAGCGATGACGGCGATGGAACAAATGATTGCCAAACTGCCAAAAGGTATCAGTTATGAATGGACAGGTTTATCATTGGAAGAGAAAAAATCTGGCGCCCAAGCACCGATGCTGTACGCGATTTCGATTTTAGTGGTGTTCTTATGTTTAGCTGCGCTGTATGAAAGCTGGTCAATTCCCTTTGCAGTGCTGCTTGTTGTGCCACTTGGGGTATTAGGTGCTGCACTGTTTACGGGTTTACGTGGGCTTTCAAACGATATTTATTTGCAAGTGGGTCTGCTGACCGTTGTCGGTTTATCTGCCAAAAATGCGATTTTGATTATTGAATTTGCCAAAGAACGACAAGATTTGGGACATAGTCTATATGACTCGGTTACTGTCGCTGCTCGCCAACGCTTACGTCCGATTATCATGACATCATTGGCGTTTGGTATTGGTGTGGTACCCTTATTCTTGGCAACAGGCGCAGGCTCAGGTAGCCAAAATGCGATTGGTACGAGTGTGTTAGGCGGCGTGGTCAGTGCAACTATCCTAGGGGTGTTCTTTATCCCAATGTTTTATGTGTGGATACGATCACTGATTAAAGGTAACAAACCGCATGACCCCAATGACGGCAATGATGGTGACTTACAGCCCGTATCACCCTACTCGCCTAATCCTGCTGAACCTGTCGCTGTCACACAGCCCACACAGGTGAGCATCTATAAGCCTGATGATAGTTCACAATCCAACCATCAATAAGACATAAATGGGTAAACATTTTACCCATTTAATCTTTTACAATAACAAACACATTATGTTTATACAGGTAAGTTATATGGATTCTACCTTCCGCCTCGTACCCCTGACTGCCCTAGTAGCCACGCTACTATCGCTCAGCGCTTGTCAAACCATTCCAAAAGCCAAAACTGAGCCTGTTGTGGCGCAGCCGCATATCGCAATCAATCAGCCTTATGAAACCTATGATAATCAGACCGTGAGTGGCACCAATCAGCCGAGTATCGCGTCTCAGCGTTGGCAGGACTTTTATAGCGATGCCAAGCTAAAACAACTGATTCAGTTGGGGTTAGACAACAACAAAGACATCAGTGCCACGATTTTGGCGATTCAAAAAGCCCGCGCACAATACCAAATCCAAGACATCGCAGATGTGCCTACTATCAATAGTTCTGGCTCATATTCTTACGGTGCAACAAATTCAAGAGATGCGAATCCTAGTAGTACTTACAATGTCGGTCTGGCAATGTCAAGTTACGAGTTTGACTTTTGGGGACGTATTGCGAGCCTCAAAGATGCCGCTTTACAAAATTATCTTGCCACCACTGCTGCCAAAGATGCCGCGCAAATTAGCTTGATTAGTAACATTGCGCAAAGCTATGTGGCATACAGCTATAGTCTGGCACAACTGCAACTTGCCAAACAAACCTTAGCCACGCGCCAAGATTCACTTCGCATTAACCAGCTGCGTTTTAAAGCAGGTCTTGATTCGCAGCTAACTAGCGTACAAGCCCAAGCGGCAGTTGAAGCCGCCAAAGTATCTATCGCCCAAGCACAAACCGATTTGTTGACCAACCAAAATGCCCTACGCTACCTAGTAGGCGCCCCGGTGGATAATAGCCTACTACCCGCAGCGGGCATTAGTAGCATCACTAATAATCGTATTTTTGGCACGGGCTTACCCAGTGATTTATTATTGTATCGTCCTGATTTGCGTCAAGCGGAATATAACTTAAAAGCTGCAGGCGCAAATATTAACGCCGCGCGCGCTGCGTTTTATCCAACGATTAGCCTATCGGGCAATGTGGGTGCTGCCAGCTCAAGCTTAGGCGATTTGTTTAAAACAGGCGCATTTAGCTGGGGTTTTGGACCGAGTGTGAGCTTGCCGATTTTTGATGCAGGTCTACGTAAAGCCAATTACCAAGTGAGTGAAATCGAGCAACAACAAGCGCTAAATACTTATGAAAAAGCGATTCAAACCGCTTTTAAAGAAGTCAATGACGTATTTGCCAATCGCGCAACGTTAAATCAGCAGTTGACCGCGTACAACCAGTCGCTTGCTGCCAACCAAAAATACTATCAAATTGTTCAAGCGCGCTTCAAAGCAGGTTTAGACAATTATTTGGGCGTATTAGATGCACAGCGTTCGATTTATAGCAGCCAACAAAGTATTCTAAATACCAAGCAGTCGCAATTGCTCAGTCAAATTCAGCTATACCAAGTTTTAGGTGGCGGGGTGAGTCGCGATGTACCGCTCGAAACACCCACAGAAAAACATACGAATTTCAGCACCAAGTTGTCACAGGTTGCCAACAATGCCCAGCAAAAAATTACTGATGCAGCCCATCAGCCTGCCCAAGTGACTACTAAAACAACCTCAACAACGACCACCACAACCACAGTCCAACCCTAATACATTAGACCTAGCTCATTAGAGCTAGTGCATTAGATTAGCCGTAAGCTGTTATAGTAAAAAACCCACATCACTGTGGGTTTTTTATGGGTTTTTTACTAGAAATGGCTGTTTTAAAATGCATAACTGGCGATGCCATGCGCGATGAGCTTTCCTTCATCATTGACCAACATCATCCGCGTGGTACAGCCTTTGCGTCCCATACGAATTACTTCGGCTGTGACCATAAACTCATGACCACGCCCAGGGGCTAGATAATCGACGCGCAAATCGACGGTTGCCATGCGTTTGATTTTTTTGGTCTGCTCTTCAAACGTGCCTTGGTCACGACGATAGATTTCCAGCATGCCCTCAAGCCCGCCTATGGTATCTAATAGCGTCGCCGTCATACCGCCATGCAAAATCTCAAAATTTGGATTGCCGATGAGGGCGGGATTGGATTTGACCTTACCATATACTTTGCCATCTTCATAATGATAGGTAGTAAAGGTATGCGCCACAAATGGGCTTTGGGACATGATGTTGGCGAGCTGCTGCCCTAGCACATCAATACTAGGTTTGCTGATGGCGTGATGCTCACTGTCTTCATTGAGCTGCAGTTGCGACTCGTTTGCCAAATCAGAATGCTCATCATTTTCTTTAGACGTCGTGTCAGTCATATTAGTGCTGTCAGTCGATGACTGAGTGGCCAATTGATTGGCATTTACAGGGTTTAAACTCACGGCGCCCTCCATGCGTAAGTAGATTGTGGTAAGATAGCTTTTTAAAAAATTATCATTCTAGCAAATTTTGCTTATTTATCCTTATACAATTTCTGCGTTACTTGATAACGTTACTTAATAATAAGTGTCACTCGATAATAAGAGGTTTTTATGAGTTATATTTTTAACCGTTCATTCCCCAATACTCGCTTACGTCGCCTACGTTACAACGATAATGTCCGCGCTATGGTGCAAGAAACCAGCATTGAACCCAAGCATCTGATTGCACCCGTGTTTGTCATTGAGGGTAAACAGCAGCGCCAAGCTGTGGCAAGCATGCCAGGCGTTGAGCGTTTGAGCGTGGACTTGCTAATTGAGTATGCCAAGCAACTACTCAGTCTAGGCGTCACCACCATTGATTTGTTCCCTGTCATTAGCCCAAGCCTCAAATCGCTACATGCTGAACACGCCTATGATGAGAACGGTCTTGCCTGCACTGCTATCAAAGCAATTAAAGACGCCCTACCTGAGATGGTAGTGATGACTGATGTGGCGCTCGACCCCTATACCAGTCATGGTCAAGACGGTATTGTCGACGACAATGGCTACGTGCTTAATGACATCACCGTTGAAATCCTCGCCAAACAAACCCTGAGCCATGCCCGTGCAGGCGCGGATATCATCTCACCAAGCGATATGATGGATGGTCGTATTGCCGCGCTACGCCAAGCATTGGATGGAGAAAATTTTATTAATACGGCCATTATGGCTTATTCCGCCAAATACGCGTCTGCGTATTATGGACCGTTTCGTGATGCCGTCGGCAGCGCAGGCAACCTTAAAGGCGGACACAAAAAACAATACCAAATGGATTTTGGTAATCGCGCCGAAGCCCTGCATGAAGTCGCCCTCGACATCCAAGAAGGCGCGGACATGGTAATGGTGAAACCAGGTCAACCTTACCTTGATTTGGTACGCGAAGTCAAAGATACGTTCGGCGTGCCGACTTATGCGTATCAAGTATCAGGTGAATATGCCATGCACATGGCGGCGATACAAAACGGCTGGTTAAGCGAGGACGTTATTTTGGAATCACTGTTAGGGTTTCGCCGTGCAGGTGCCGATGGTATCTTAACTTATTTTGCAATGACGGCTGCCCAAAAGCTCAATCAATAATATCTTAAAGCTTGATTAAAACTAAAGGCGACACCGGTTTTTATATCCGCGTCGCCTTTTTTTGATGTTACATTTATTAACTTAAAAGCATCGATCGCTATAACGAGCCCTATAAAAAATTACTTAATGTCATAGAGAATAAAAAATCTGTTAACTTTAATTATTTTTTTACCCATTTATTTACTAAATAGAAACTTAGTTTATCCCTCAATTTCATGCACAATAAGCTAAAGCAAAAATACACACTCTTATTTACCCCTATTGACTAAGCTTACTAATTTTGGACGAGCCATTTTTAGCGTTTTACAATAATTGATTACTTTTTGGCATTATATTTTTGAAAAAACAAGCAGATAATGGGGTTAATAATAAATAAAAGACGAGCGTGGTATCTGCTAGCTGATTAATCGAGGATAAGATGATGAGTAATACACCAATTGCTAATAGTTCGATTGCTAATAGCCCAATCAAAAATGCCATGATGGCAGTGGCTATGATGTCATTCTTGGCACTCAGCTTTAAACTTTCTGCTGATTTGACAACGGATACTCAGCCATCGATAAGTCCGACTGACGCTGTGATTAGTACCTTAAATCAGCCCAACCAACAAACTGCGCTATCTACCCATAATTAAACTAGCCATAATTAACCTATTTTTATCAATTTAATAAATAGAGCATACGATTAATAAATTATGCAATGAATAAAAGATGCGCTGTGGCATCTTTTTTTTATGGCAGAAATCCACCACTGGGTTAGCTATTTTTGCATGGATTTTTCTCAAAATTTTACTACCAACTATGTCCTTATCTTTTGCGCTTTAGACTATAATAGTCGATTGTCCATTTTTTACTGAGCAACTTTTATTAACGGTGGAAGCGACTATGAGCCAATTAAACCCTCGCCAACAAGAAGCCATGCAATATGTCTCTGGACCCTTGCTGGTACTGGCAGGTGCAGGTTCGGGTAAGACATCGGTGATTACCCGTAAAATCGCTTATCTGATTGAAGAATGTCAAATGCCAGCCGAGCGTATCACCGCGGTCACATTTACCAACAAAGCGGCTCGCGAGATGAAAGCCCGTGTGCAAAAATTATTACCGAGTGACAAAACCAAAGGCTTAACTGTCTCAACTTTTCACCAGTTTGGCTTGCAGTTTTTACGTTACGAGTTATTGCATACGCCGCTTAAAGGCAATTTTTCCATCATGGATGCCGAAGATAGCAAGCGGCTGTTGATGGATTTGATGGTGCGAGACAACATGAGCGGTGCCGAGAGCCGCGAATTGGTCGGTAAAGCTATCAAAATGATATCCGATTGGAAAAACGATCTCATCCCCCCTGAAAAGGCAGCAGATACGCTGACTGACCCTGAAGATATGCTATTTGCCACGCTCTATCAACTCTATGAGCGTAACCTACGTGCCTACAATGCGGTGGATTTTGATGACTTAATTGTAATGCCAACACGGCTATTGCAAGAAAATAGCCAAGTACGTGACAAATGGCAAAATCGCATACGCTATCTACTGGTAGATGAATACCAAGACACCAATACCGCGCAATATGAATTGATTAAACTGCTCGTTGGCGTGCAGCCGCGTTTTACTGTGGTGGGTGATGATGACCAATCCATCTATGCATGGCGTGGGGCAAAACCTGAAAACATGGCACTGCTGCAAGAGGATTTTCCCAAATTAAAAGTGGTTAAGCTTGAGCAAAACTATCGCTCTACGTCACGTATTTTGCACGCTGCCAACTCAGTGATTACCAATAATGAGCATTTATTTGAAAAAAAATTATGGTCAGATAAAGGGCATGGCGAGCTGATTCGCATCATCAATTGTCGTAACGATGATGATGAAGCAGAGCGCGTTGCCAAAGAAATCATCACCCATAAACTTCGCAATGCCAATGAATGGCAAGATTATGCGGTACTGTATCGTAGTAACTTTCAAGCGCGTATGTTGGAAGCACAGCTACGTCAGCTGCAAATTCCTTATAAGTTATCGGGCGGCACGTCGTTTTTTGCCCGTAGTGAAATCAAAGACATTATGAGCTATTTGCGCTTGATTCTAAATCCTGAAGACGACAGTGCCTTTTTACGTATTATCAATACCCCAAAACGTGGGCTTGGACCTGCCAGCCTTGAAAAGCTCGGACTATTTGCCCAAGAACACCAAGTCTCGCTGTTGATGGCAAGTGGTCATAGTGGACTGACGCATGTGTTACCCAAAAAAGCCAGTGGCGAGCTTAAAGAATTTGCTGATTTTATCGAGCGTTACACCCAAGAGCTATACCAGCATCCCGACCCTGTGCCGCTGGTCAAGCAAATGATTGATGAAACTGGCTATATTGATTTGGTACGAAGCGAAGCAAAAACCCCACAGCAAGAAAAAATTCGTATTGATAATATCGAGACGCTTTACGCCAGTATCCAAAACTTGATTAACCGCGCGGATGATGACGATGAGCGCACCATTGATGCAGTCATTCGTAAGCTTGTGTTACTTGATATGCTAGAGCAGCAGCAGGAAGAGGAAAATACCAACAAAGTCAATTTGATGACGCTACACGCCGCTAAAGGGCTTGAGTTTGATTATGTTTATATCATGGGACTTGAAGAAGAACTATTACCGCATAAAAACTCCATTATTGCTGAATCCATCGAGGAAGAACGACGTTTGATGTATGTGGGGATTACCCGTGCACGTAAAGAGTTGACCATGACGATGGCTGCCCAGCGCCGTGCAGGCGGGCAAATGAAAACCACCACCCCTAGCCGATTTATTGACGAGTTACCGACAGAACATATCGATGCCCCTGGCATGAAAAAATCAGCGGCAGCCCACCAACCCAAGAAAACCGCAGAGGATTATTTGGCCAATATTCAGGCGTTACTCAAAAGCAAAGCCGCCAAATAATTAATTGATAAAAAAACGGCGTAAAAAAAAGGGCAAAAAAGGTGACTTTAAGTCCTTTTTTTATGCAAAAACAGCCCGTATGACAAAGAGTTGACCCAAATATTCAAGTAAATGTAACTAAATATTTCTTAGAAATAGGGTGCTTGACAGGAAATGTAACAAAAAATTTCAAATAAGTAGCTTATTTACCTTTTTGGCAAATTTCATTTCATAATTTAACGTCCGACCTGTTAAACACCGACAGTAATCTAAATTTATTTTGCTATGATGGCTTTAACAAAACAAGCAGGGCAATAACTGGTCGATTAGTAACCTAGTTAAATTAGTAAGGTTAAACAGTCACTAGATATTGCCAACATCCAAATTAACTTAAATAAAATATTACATGGCTTGTTGTGATGCTTTTCAAAAAACTTCTAAAGGAGAAGACGATGAAAACTTTAAATAAAACCCTTTTAGCCTTAATTGCAGGTACAGTTGTGACTGCAGGTGCAAACGCTGCCTTATATCAAACCAATACTGTTGGCTACACCGGTCACCCCTATGTAGGTGTTAAAGCGGGTCAATTTAATACTGATGTTGATAGTCTTGATGCTGACAACCAGACCGCTTATGGTGTATATGCAGGTTATAATTTTACCCCTAACTTTGGTGCAGAAGTTGAATATGTGGATTCTTCAAAAGAAGATCTAAAATATAGCGGTACGAAAGTAGGTGAAATTAGTACTAATACTGCAGGTTTATATGGTACTTATAAATACCAATTCCCAGCATCGAATGTTTATGCCAAAGGTAAATTAGGTATTGCGCAAACCCAAGTTGATGATGGTGATGATAAATATGATGAATCAGGTCTTGCAGGTGGTGTCGGTTTAGGTTATAACCTTTCACCAAATGCATCTGTAGAAGCTGAATATACGCGTCTGCCTTCAGTTGACGTAACAAATAATGTTTCAGTTGACTCAGACTTAGTCACTGTCGGTGCTCACTATAAATTCTAATTAAATTAATAGATGAATGCTTGATATCAATACAAAAGAGTAGCTTATGGCTGCTCTTTTTTTTGCTTTCTTTTTTAGTTTCTTTTTTTGGTCAAAAAAACTTACTTTGGTATTCACTCGGTACCATGTCATTTAGGTTTATAATATAGTTGTTTTTATACATTTTTTTATAAATTTAAGAAAAGTTGGTAAGCATGAAGCAAGTACAAGTCAAGATTTTAAACCCCAAAATTGGGAATGTTGATAAATTTCCTCTACCTCATCGCGCGACAGACGGCTCTGCGGGCATAGATTTGCGCGCTTGTATCGATGAGCCCATCACCATAAAAGCTGGTGAAAGCCAGTTGATTGGTACAGGACTCGCTATCTATATTCAAGACCCTGATTATGTTGGGTTTATCATGCCACGCTCAGGGCTGGGACATAAGCATGGTATCGTCCTCGGTAATCTAACGGGTGTGATTGATGCGGATTACCAAGGCGAATTAATGGTCTCTATCTGGAACCGTAGTCAAACCGATTATGTGTTACAACCAGGCGAGAAAATGGCGCAGTACTTGGTGGTGCCGATTGCACGTCCAACCTTTGAAATTGTCGGCGAATTTTCTGATATCAGTGTACGCGGTGAAAGCGGTTTTGGTTCTACAGGCACCCATTAATTGTTACCGTTTTCTCATTTTTTTTTAACAATTTATAACAGAGTATTTAATTATTTTGCCAAATTTCAATGCTATGATTTTGGTAGTATAGAATCAGTTAGATGTTTTTTTTATGGATACTCTGTTTATTCATCCTTTTTTTCCGCAAAAATCTCTCTTTAAAGCTTACGATATTCGTGGTGATGTCACCTTATTTACCGATGATTTTGTCTGGTCATTGGCAAGGGTATTTGCTGAGCTTTTTTTATATGCTCACCAAACGACAGCAACAACGTCAACGTTAGCGGTGAACAAACCGACGGTTGTCATCGGTTATGATGCTCGCCACCAAAGCCAAGAAATTGCCAAATATATCGCCTATGCTTGCCAGCAAGCAGGTCTAGTGGTGCAGTGGTTGGGACTGACAACCACACCGATGATGGCATTTATGGCACAGCAATTCTCGGGTAATGGGCTGATGGTCACCGCCAGCCATTCGCAAAAACATATCAATGGCATTAAATGGCTCATCAATCATGAGTCCCCAAGCGGTGATGATGTGCAGCAGCTTTATGAGGCTTTAATTGGTTACAAAGCCATCGTGCCTGATGACAGGCTTATTGATGCCATCAGGCAAACTACTTATACAACGCCCAAGGATTTTTTTGCAACTTATATCCAGGCTATCGAGCAGGCTTTTGCTCACATCAATCAAGCTAAGTGCGCTCAAACCACCTATTTTCATACCCCACAGCAAATTGTCATCGACTGTATGCATGGTGCGACCAGTGACTTTGCCCAAACTTTATTTAGCCAGCTTGGCTATTGTTGCATCATGCTAAATGCCTCCCCCGATGGCAATTTCCCCCAAGGTAACCCAGACCCAACGCAACCCAATCGCTTGACGCAATTAGCGCAAATGGTCAAGACTACAGGCTCAGATATCGGCTTGGCTTTTGATGGCGATGGCGATCGGGTGATGGTAATTGATGCACAGGGTCAGATGATTAGCCCTGACAATTTGCTTTATCTTCTCTCTCGCATTGCCATTGAAGAATTGCCCAGTGCGCATACATCAACTGCTAGAAAAGTCATTTTTGATGTCAAATGCTCACATCATGTGCCCAGTCTCATCGCTTCGCATGGTGCCACCCCGATGATGACTAAAACTGGCAGTAGCTTGATGCGAAAGTCGTTACAAAACAAATCAGACAACGCGATTTTTGCAGGTGAGTTATCAGGGCATTTTATTTTTAACGATGGCTATTTTGTGCTACATGACGACGCCATGTATGCGGCTGCCCGCTTACTCAATTGGCTGAGCTATCAACCTATCAGCCTCACCGATATCCTAGCGAGTTTGCCCACTTGTATTAGTACGGCAGATATGTACTTACCTATCGCCGATAACCATTATGGTCAAACCGTGATTGCTCGTATCACGGCACTGGGGAAAAAGCCGTTTAAACGGTTAAAATCCTCATTTGCGGTCAAAAACGTCAATACGATTGATGGGTTACGCTTGGATTTTGCGGAGGGATTTGGTATTTTACGCAAGTCAAATACGGGCAGTTTTTTGACCGTGCGTTTTTCTGCCAATGACGTCGCTGAGCTGCGGCATATTCAATCTATTTTTGTTGACTTATGTCGTACGATTGATGACAACCTTGCCGAGCAAGTCGCACAAATTCAGCCTGTATAAACACCGCTTGTAAAATCGCATTTTAAAAAACGTCTCTAGCAAAATTATATAAGGATTTGGAATGGCATTAGATCTTGAGCAAGCCATGCATACCGCTGACGTATTGACCGAAGCACTACCCTACATCCAACGTTTTGAAGGTAAAGTAATGGTAGTCAAATACGGCGGCAATGCCATGACTGATCCGATATTAGAAAGTTCTTTTGCCAGAGATATCGTCATGTTAAAAACCGTAGGCATTCATCCTGTGGTCGTCCATGGCGGCGGTCCACAAGTCGATAACTTGCTTAGAGAATTGGGGCGCAGCTCTGACCGTATTGATGGCATGCGAGTGACCGACAAAGCCACCATGGATGTAGTGGAAATGGTACTTGGTGGTAGCGTCAATAAATCTATCGTCAATCTCATCAACAAACACGGTGGTCGTGCTATTGGCTTAACCGGTAAAGATGCCAGTCTCATTCGCGCTAAAAAATTACCCATGAGCAAAACGGATGAACAAGGCAACCAACAACAAATTGATTTGGGATTTGTGGGTGATGTGGTCAGCATCAATCGCGATGTGATTGATTTGATGATTGCCTCTAACTTTATTCCTGTCATCGCACCGCTTGGGGTGGATGATGAAGGCAATACTTACAATATCAATGCCGATGTGGTGGCGGGGAAAGTCGCTGAGTTCATGCTTGCGGAAAAACTGATTTTACTCACCAACATCAAAGGGGTGCTTGATAAAGAAGGCAATGTTGCTACAGGGCTTACCCCTAGCAAGGTGGATGAGATGATTGCCGATGGCACTATCTCTGGCGGCATGATTCCAAAAATCAGCTATGCGCTAGAAGCAGTAAAAAACGGGGTAAAAAGTGCGGTGATTGTCGATGGTCGTGTCCCGCATGCGACTTTGCTAGAGGTCTTTACTGATAAAGGCGTTGGCACCCTCATCAGCCGCCATCCTTGAAGTAACTTTTGCGTTACTTATGTTTCTGAGTGGTTTTTGGGTTAATAAGCCGCTGATTGAGGCGGTTTTTTTTCGCTCACGATATGGGTCAAATATAGGATAGATTTTAGAATTACAACACAAATGTAATTGGTATTTTTTCTAATATTGACTATCATGACTATTTTAATTTGCAAATTTATATAATGTTGCAAGGGCTCTAGCGGATAGTAGCAATTATTTGAAGTTGATATTCACGTACCACTTACCAAGGACTTCCGGATGTCACAAAAATACTTTATGGCTTATTGTAGTGAGATAACGCTGACTGCGGCGTTAAATCAACATACGTTTACCCACATTCTGAACCAATCTATTAAAAATAATACCCGCTCTGGTATCACTGGTTTTTTGCTGTATGATGCGGGTAAGTTTTTTCAGTATTATGAAGGCGATGAGTTAGCGTGTGCAAACTTACTTCATGCGTTAAAACAAGATGATCGCCACACCCATATCAAAATCATTGGTCAAGGCTATATTTCAAATACCATATTTGACAACTGGTTTATGGGTTGTTTTGATTTATCCAAGCATTCCTATCTCTTTAAACACCATGCGTTTATAGAATCATTTGATGTATATAGTTGGGGCATGCAAGAAGTCGTCAAACTGATTGATATCATGTCAGAGCAAAGAATCACTTACATCGCGCCGCAAAAACCTATCAAGTCACTGTTTAGTAAACGCTTTATGCGTATTCGAAATTTCACCCTGCCGTTTCAAGGTTAGTGGCTAATCTCAAATCTACTAAATCGGCAAGTTAAGCTAGTTTCATGCTTTATGATAATCAAGGGGTTAAAACGGCATGAGTGTCGGCGATAAAAATAAAAAAACCTATTGATAACAATAGGCTGATTAAAATAAGCATGGCAAACCGATAAGCCGGGTTCTGTCTAGGACGAACATTCATCTAGGCGTATCGTTACCAATACGCTCAAGCAACCTACCCGTGTCCAACGCGGGCAACGCCATACGGACACCTATTTGGTCTTGCTACGAGTGGAGTTTACCTTGCCATGAACTGTTACCAGTCATGCGGTGGGCTCTTACCCCACCCTTTCACCCTTACCTTATTGCTAAGGCGGTCTACTCTCTGCTGCACTTGTCGTAGGCTTACGCCCCCCAGCCGTTAGCTGGCACTCTGCCCTGTGTAGCCCGGACTTTCCTCCCCTTACCCACTGTAAACAGGGGCAAGCAGCGTTCGTCTGGTCTGCCAAGGCAAGCATTATAACAGGCTTTATCTATTTAGTCACGGTCAGCAGGCAACGCATACGTACCGACTGCATGTGCCACAGGTCTGTCATCACCTTCTGAATAAATCAATACATCGCCTACCGCAAGCGTGCGCCCGACTTTGATAAGCTGGCATTTGGCAATAAGTTTGGCTTGTGCAGAGGGTTTTCGTAGAAAAGACACATTAAGATTGGTAGTCACTGCCAATGGTACGATACCGATTTCACCCAAAATAGCCACATATAACGCAACATCGGCCACTTTCATCATCACAGGCCCTGATACCGTGCCACCCGGTCGTAATTCATCGTCACCGATAGGATGGGATACAATGGCTTGACCGTTACCCACCGATTCGATGTGGCAGTTGGCTTGGGGGAAAGATTGCTTCAGAAAAGCACTCAGTTCTGCTTTATTGGCGGGCATAGACATTCCTTATCTACAATAGCTTTGTTAAAAATCGACGTTGTGAAAAATAGCGGTTATGAAAATTTATTGACTGGTTTTAGTTTGGGTGATGCGCTCAAATTTGAGCATCAACTGCGCTGGCGTCTCCAGATAGTTGGGATCTCTTGGGATGCAATCAGGTACAGGACAAAACAGCGCGCATTGCGGCTCATCAAAATGACCGACACACTCGGTACACAGCGCAGGGTCAATTTCATAAATCAACTCGCCCACATAAATCGCATCGTTGGGGCAAAGTGGCTCGCAGACATCGCAGTTGATACATTCATCAGTGATTATTAATGCCATAGCTTTTAAAACGTTTACCAAGAAATGTTTATTTTACCACGACTTACCAACCCTGTTGTTTTTTTCGTTCAAATGCTTCTTCGACACACGGCGGTACAAATTTACTCACATCACCGTCTAATTTGCCAATTTCGCGCACCAGCGTCGAGGAGATAAAAGAATATTGCTGCGATGGGGTCAAAAACACCGCTTCAAAGTTTGGGTCTAGTTCACGATTGAGATTGGCGAGCTGAAATTCATACTCAAAATCTGACATCGCCCGCAATCCACGCAGTACACCTGTGGCTTGTTGATTTTTTGCCAAATCCACCAATAACCCATCAAAGCCAATCACAGATATATTGCTCAAATCTTTATCATGACAGGCTTTTTCTACCAGTCCAATCCGTTCCTCTAAAGTAAATAGCGGTTTTTTATGATGACCAATCGCCACCGCGACAATCACCTCATCAAACAGGCGGCAAGCGCGCTTAATCAAATCAAGGTGCCCTTTGGTAATCGGGTCAAATGTACCCGGATAGATAATTTTAGTATAAGGGGTGGCAAGTGGCTGGCTGGCTGCTGACATGGCTGTCTCTTTATGATAAATAATGCGCTATTTGGCGCTAACAATATGATTAAAACAAAGATTGCTAGTTTGTTGCTAATCCTAGCAAAATTTGACCCCAATTAACAATCAAATCTCACTATCAATTTGTGTTTAGCGTGTTATCATGACAGCTTTGCAGCATTTTACCCAAAGCTTAATTAAAATTTAGGGTAAAGCGTAATAATGAAAAACCTAGCAATTAAAAACTTAGTAATCAAAATCTATGAATTGATTTATTGGGATTTATCGCCATATTAAACGGCTTGTCATACTGATTTATGGCAACCCGATTGTTGTAATAAGATTATGGCAATAAGATGATTAAAACATGCTGTGCAGCATTGGGTATGTCCGCGATGTTGCAGCAAGGAAACCTAAATGACTAAAAAACCAAAAATGCCTAGCCTGATTGCTAGCAACAAAAAAGCGCGTCACGAGTATTTTATTGAAGAAAGCTTTGAAGCGGGGCTTGAGCTACTCGGCTGGGAAGTCAAATCCATCCGTGCCGGTAAAATGCGTATCACCGAAAGCTATGTGATTTTTAGAGATGGTGAAGCCTTTTTGTTTGGCGCGCATATTCAGCCGCTGTTATCGGCATCGACTCACATTGTCGCTGACCCCCTTCGCACCCGTAAACTACTGCTGCACCGCCGCGAGATTGATAAGCTCTTTGGCATGGTTAACCAAAAAGGTCATACCTGTGTGGCGCTTAAAGTGTACTGGAGTCATGGACGCGTCAAATGCGAAATTGCCCTTGCGAAGGGTAAAAAACTGCACGATAAACGCGCCACTTTAAAAGAGCGTGATTATCAACGCGAAAAACAACGCGGACTGAAAAATCTTGTATGATGAACCAAGACCGCAATTTTGATGACATCAGCGCGCATTTTGAGAAAAAAATATACGGCGGCTTAAAAGGTGAAATTCGCCTTGCTGTGCTGCGCCATGATATTTTTGGCTGGGTAAAGTCATGGCAACAGACACACAACCGACCCCTTCGCGTGTTGGATGTTGGTGCAGGTTTGGCGCAAATCAGTATCGAACTTGCCAAAGACGGGCATGACGTCACCATCAATGACATCTCTGCCAATATGCTTGAGATTGCCAAACAAAACGCAGGCGAGGCGGCACAAAATATCACCTGGCATACCTGTCCTTATCAGCAATTGGATGATAAATTAACGGGCAAATACGATTTAATCCTGTGCCATGCGGTGCTTGAGTGGTTGGCTGAGCCCAAACTAATTATGGATTTTTTTGATCAGTGGCTTGTCGATGATGGGGCTGAAAAAGGGGTACTATCGCTGTGTTTTTATAACCCTGCCAGCTTTGTGTATCGTAACTTGGTGATGGGCAATTTTAATCTACTACATAACAAAGATTTTAAAGCCGATAATGGCAGTTTGACGCCCAATCACCCAGTGGCAAAAGATGAGGTGATTGCATGGATTAATGACCATCATTACCAAATCTTGCATACCTCAGGGTTACGGGTGTTTCATGATTACTCACCGCTCAAGCGTGGTGGGCATACCAATCCACAAGCGGTGATTGATATGGAAGTCGCCTATAGCGGGCAAGACCCATATAAATGGCTAGGGCGTTATTTGCATTTTTTGGTGAGCAAAGCTAATTAGTAATAACCCGCTTGCTGCATGGAATCGACTGCCAGCGCTTGTCTTTCGCCATAAAATCTCACAGGTATCGGGCTGACTTCGATATCCCCCCAAGATTTGAGTAATACTGAGGCTTCGGCATTGGGGTCAATCGGAAAGGTGTTACTTAAACTGGCATACAGCGATTGCTGATCTTTGGCAGCGAGCCATTCAATCAGCCCCAGCGCCAACTCGGTATGCTTGGCGGCATGCGCAATGGCAACGCCTGTGATGTTGGTACTAACGCCGCCGTAGCCCTTATTGATCCATTTGATTTTAATCGGGGTATCGGGATGCGCTTGTAGATAGCGTCCGTAGCGGTTGCTGTTGACCAGACCGATTTGACATTTACCGCTTTCTATGGCCTTTAGCACTTCACTGTCATCAAGTAGCACGGGCACGCTTAGATTGGCAAGCCAGCCTTGCATCACTTCTTGAGTGCGTTTATCGCTTAGATTATTGATGAGATTGACC
>NZ_DAMALV010000013.1:0-63339 GCF_032069585.1 Moraxella sp. CTOTU48268 | reverse complement strand
TTTGTAAAAATTTCAAATATTTGGCTGCGCCCTCGATGTTTTCGGCAGGGTTCCAAGCGTTATACACACCGAACCGTCTAGCTGTCGCAGGCATTAATTGCATTAACCCCTGTGCCCCAACAGGTGAGCGCGCATTGGGATTAAAACCTGATTCAGTATGCATCATGGCTTTCATCAATGCAGGATCGACCCCATGACGCAGCGCCGAAGCCACAATCATGCTATCGTAGCTATTTTTGTTGCCACGTGCACTGGCAGGTACTGCAGCTTCATTGGCGCCCCAATTGCTATAACTATGCACATTGGTATCCGCGTAATAAGTCACTTTGACTTTTTTGGTAAAATTTTGGAAGTTATTCCCTGCAGGGCGGTTGTTGCTGACTACATTGGTCAACAGCACTTGACCATTGCTGTCTTTAAACACATACATATTGCCAGCGTTCGCTGCATGCATATTTGCCAAACTGCCCAATGACAATAGAGAAGCCGCTAGCCAATAAGGTAGGCGAGGTTTCTTTGCAAACAATCCCATAAATATACCTATGTAAAATTTTTGACAATACGTCACGGTAAAGCACATGGCTATAAAATTTGAGGTTAGCGTAAGGCTTTAAAATCACATAAAAAGATAAAATTCGTTATGTTTCAATGACATTTGATAACAATATTATAAAAGAATTGGCATGAAATATACCATAAATCTGTCAAAAACTGGTTAAAGTTTACAAAAAATCAGATAAGGGGAAAAAGGGAATCAATTGCCAAAAAACTTGTAGAACTTTTGTGTTGGATAAGAAGGATTAGAAAAAAAAGGGTTCAAAATTTTTAGTCATAAAAACTATCAGATTTTCAAGCCTTAAAACTTAAAAAAAAAGTAAAATTTTTTGCTTGCACTTTGCAAAAAAATGTAACTATATGATTTATATAACTAAAATAATTGGTTAAAAAATAACCAATTTAGAGGTAACCTATAGAGATATGCGGTTTATTGTTGTCAAGTCATAAGTTATCCACATGGTTATCCACATAAATTGGGGAAAATGACCTAAATAATTGATATTTATAACAAATAAAACAAAATAAAAACCAATAAAACCGAAAAAAATCTCACAGCCCATTTGCTACATGACAAAAGAATAACAAATTGACGAAGATATTTTTAAGATTTAATCAACTTGTAGTCAATAAGTGCAGTCTATCGGGCTGTATGGTTATTTATTCGGCCAAAAAAACCTGCGTCAACTTAAATTTTGATGCAGGTCTACTATTGTTATATTGTTAAATGGCTAACAAGTTATGTCTCGTCGGCAGTATCCAATGGTTGCTGCTGTAGCAATTGTTCAAATGGCTCAAGCACTGGCGCAAGAAGTTTGGCTTGTGCTTGCGACAACACTTCTTCAGGTGCGATACCAAATTCACCCAACAACTGCTTAAGCTTGTCCACCGACATCGTGGCAGTCAGTTTGGTTTGACCCGTTTCATCATAGCTGAGGTCTTCAATCACTTCTAACTTATGCAGTTCGTGTTGCAATTGTCCAAAATTGGCGGGTAAGGTTAATTCAAACCGCTGTAATTGACCTACCAATAACTGCTGCACGGCAAGGGTGAGTTGCTCGATACCTAACCCCTCATGGGCAGAGACATACACCCGATTGGGCTTGGCTTTATCACTATAACCGATATGCGGCGGCTCACCTGTGAGGTCAATTTTATTAAACACATTTAGCACAGGCACTTGATTATCAATTTCCGCTAACACAGATTGTACCGCGGCGATTTGCTCATGCATGTCTTCACGATGACTATCAATGACATGCAGCAACAAATCTGCCTCTAAGGTTTCTTCTAGCGTGGCATGAAAGGCTTCCACTAGCTCATGCGGCAAATGGCGGACAAAACCGACCGTGTCGACAAGTACCACCTTACCCACACCCGACCACGACACACTCCGTAACGTCGGATCAAGCGTCGCAAATAGCTGATTGGCGGCATAGATGTTTTCATTGGTCAGGGTATTAAATAAGGTTGATTTACCCGCATTGGTATAACCGACCAGTGAAATTGTCGGCACCGAGGATTTTTGGCGTTTGGCACGACCCTGTGCGCGGGTTTGTTTGACCTTATCAAGCTTGGTTTTGAGCTGCCCGACACGCACCTGTAACAAGCGTCTATCGGTTTCGAGCTGGGTTTCGCCTGGACCGCGTAGACCAATACCGCCTTTTTGACGTTCCAAGTGCGTCCAGCCGCGTACCAAGCGAGTCGCTAAGTGATTAAGCTGGGCAAGTTCAACTTGCAGTTTACCTTCATAGGTTCGCGCACGCTGGGCAAAAATATCCAAGATAAGACCCGTTCTATCAAGCACACGGCACTGCACCAAGCGCTCAATATTACGTTCCTGCGATGGGGTCAAACTATGGTTAAAAATGACAATATCTGCCTCATATTGCTTGACAAGTTCCCCGATTTCTTCGGCTTTACCCGTACCTACAAAGTATTTGGCGTCAGGCTTAGACCGCGTACCTGTGACCAAGGCTTGTTTTTGCGCCCCTGCCGAATCCACCAGTAATTCAAATTCTTCCAAATCGTCTGGGTCATTGAGATGGGTAATGTTTAAATGGACTAAGATGGCTTTTTCACCACCTTCATAACGCTCAAAATACTCCAATGATTTATCCTTTCGTTATGAGTGTAAAAATGTGTCTATATCTAATTATATTATCTAAGTCTATTAAGTTAAACGTTCGCTTAAATAGTCGATAGCCGCGTTAGAAAAGCGCTAGACACGATAGATGGATTATGTATATCAATATAAGGTTTTTTTGCAGAACTTTTAGTCAAATTTACAATTAGTAACTTAAAACGGGGATAAAGGCGCAGGTTTGGTCATGGTTTTGCCATGAAAACGTCATTGAAACGACATTGGTGTCACGCATACTGACCTTATGCAGACTGACTGACCATCCATAATCGGATGATAGCGGCTTTGTAGCTTTGACAATGAGTCAATGACAAGCTAAGGCATTTTTCGCTCCGCACATGGCCAATGCCATAGCAAAAATCACCATAGGTAACAGTAAGATGACTGATTTTGTAGAACAAACTAATGTTGTAGAACAAAATAACGGCGCCAAATTATACGAAGATATCGCCACTTATCCTGTTGATAGTCTTTTTAATACCCAGTTTGTTGCGCAGTTGCTGGAATATAATTTTGCTGATATGGCTGTGGTCGAGACCCTAGCCCCGCTGGTGAATCCAACGATTAGCCGCCCAAGTACCCGCCAACGCCCGTTATTTAAGTCAGTGATTATTAACGTGAGTGAGGATAAGTTTTCGCTACAAACCGAGCAGCATTTACTCAATGCCCAGCGCCTACGCACTTTGACCTTTACCCAAGCGTTTTCTGTAAGTTTTGGGGGATTTCACCCAAGCTCAGAGCAGCCGCTAGATCGGGATGATTTTGATAATTATTGCACCCATGTGGTGGTGTATGACGAAACTCGGCAAGATAGCTTTGGGCAACCACTCGCGGTGGCAACCACCCGATTATTGGATAAAAACGGCGCGATAAAAGCTGGGCATTTTTATAGCGAGCATGAGTTTAGGCTGGGTCGCTTGCTCGATGATTACCCGTATAATGTGCTAGAAATCGGTCGTACTTGTGTGCACCCGGATTATCGCGGTATTACCACGATTAATCATTTGTGGGAATCCATCGCGGCAGTTGCCAAAGCTTACAATGTCAATGCGTTTATGGGCTGTGCCTCAGTTCCGATGGAAGAGGGCAATGTGCAAAACTGGTTAGATCATCAGCTTGATAGCACCAAGCTAGATGTCAAAGTGACCCGTAAATTGCCAGAGCACAAACTATCCGCTATCGATTTGGCGCAAGTGGCTGATGTGGACTTGGCAAATCCGCAAAATTTTGCCTTGCCAGCGTTATTGAAAATGTATGTCAAAATGGGCTGTAGTCTTGGCGCAACGGCTTGTTATGATCCTGAGTTTGATTGTGCCGATGTGTTTGTTTGGTTGCCGTTTGAACAGGTCAAACCGCGCTATCAGCACTATTTGCACTAACTTGTTTATTGATAAAGGCAAAAGTGCTAATCTTAACCAAGATAAACTGGGTTTGGTTACTATTATTGAGTGATTGATACTTAGGGATTGCTATTGGGTTATTGCTAAAACTCAAAAAGACGCAGTAAGCCGTGTGCCCAATAATTTGCTATACTACATCCACAATTTTTCACTAACATATTTACCTTATGCAAAAATCTGACTCTAACCTCGCCCCATCTGTGCTGACGATTAACAACCTACTAAGCGAAACGGCAAAACAACTGCGACAACCTGCTACCTACAGTAAAAAGAATTTGGCGACCCAGTGGCAACGCAGCAAGCGCGTTGTGAGCTTAATGGCTGCGATTCAAACAGGTATTGGCTATGCTTGGCAAATTAGCCGCACACCAAATCCCGATAATCAGCAAATCATCCAATTGATTCAAAAATTCTGTAAAAAATCGCTCAAATCGTTAGGCATTGAGGTGACTGCACTTGAGCCAATACCGACGCATCACGCGCTATGGGCGAGCAACCATATCTCTTGGCTCGATATCCCTGTGGTGGGTAGTATTGTACCGACTTTCTTTTTGTCCAAAGCCGAAATCGCGCATTGGCCGGTGATTGGGTGGATGGCGTCCACCGCCAATACCTTATTTATCAAGCGCGGTTCGGGTGATACCAGTAAAATCAGTGAGCAAATGAGTGAGTTTTTATCGCAAGGCTCACCCGTGGTTTTCTTCCCAGAAGCGACGACCACAGACGGCACAGCGATTAAACGTATATATGGTAACTTATTGCAGTCTGCGATGGACAGCCAAGTGCTCATTCAACCGATTGTGATTTGCTATGTCAACCAAGATGGCGAGCTTGACCAAAACATTCCGTATTATGGCGATATTGGCTTGATAGATAGCGTCAAACGTGTCCTTGATAATCGTCCTACCAAAGCGTATGTGTTGCCGTTAGCAGCCATTGACCCTGCGGGTAAAACCCGAAATGAAATTACCGCTATCTTGCAGCAGCGCATGGTGGATGGATTAGCGCGTTTGCACCAACAAGTGGTTCACGCTAAACAGCCTTAATAGTTACGGTTTTCTTATAATTAATTATTAAAGCCAAGCGCTTATTGTCTTGGCTTTTTTTTATCCTATGAATAGCAAAGACGCTCACTAAAATTTTTCAGTCTCTTTGCATTGTAATAAAATGTAAAAATTTTATTAAATTATGTTATCATACTACCCAGCAAAACGTTATGTGACACTCAGTTGCGATTATAGATTGGATACGGGGGTTGAACCGTTAACCTCCATAAACCACCGATGAGCGCCGCTTAATCAGCCCCTCACTTAACAACATTTCCCATCTATTTTTGCCCTATTATTTTTGCACGATGCCAGCCATAATTAAGAATGATTTTAATACGGATCGCATGGGTGCAAGTTTATTTTTATTTTGCCCACTAAATTTGCCCACTAACCCCTAATTTTGTTTACTAAAAAGGTTCTTGATATGCGTACCGATATGTTCCAACAAATCTTAAACGACCTAAACAGCTCTTCAGCTGATGTGGAAGCCTCGGCGTTAATTTCGACCGATGGTTTGATGATTGCGTCAGCCTTGCCAGCGGGCATTGATGAAGACCGTGTCGGTGCGATGTCAGCGGCGCTACTATCACTCGGTGACCGTGCAGGTCGAGAACTCGCGCGTGGCAGTATCGAGCGCGTCATGGTACAAGGCGAAAAAGGCTATGTGATTATGTCGGCATCGGGTACTGAAGCGGTATTGACCATTTTGACCAAACCAAATGCAAAATTGGGTCTAGTGTTCTTGGATATGAAGCGTGCGGCTGAAGCCTTATTAAAACTTATCTAATATTTATAAACATTAAAAAGTTTCTCCTTTTCAGCCTATCACTAATATTAGCAACCGTGACTCAATCAAAAATTTATAAGGAGAGGTAATGAAATCTGTACAATTACCCGATATGGACAAACCTGCTGGCGATGCTACAGCGCATCGTCTGACTTACTCAGATGGCTCAAGTCGTATCGTTTATACCACCGAAAACGAGCTGCCTTATCCCGATGGCAAACTTATCGTTTCACGCGTGGATTTAGATGGCATTATCACCCACGCCAATGACGCCTTTGTGGATATCAGTGGCTATAGCCGTGATGAATTAATTGGCGCGCCGCATCATATTTTGCGACATCCACAAATGCCAAAAGCCGCCTTTAAAGACTTGTGGCAAACAGTCGAAGCGGGCAAAAAATGGCATGGCTATGTCAAAAACTTGTGCAAAGATGGTAGCTACTACTGGGTGTATGCAACGGCTGTACCCAATATCCGCCATGGCGAAACGGTTGGCTATACCTCGGTACGACGCAAACCATCACGCAGCAAAATCGCGCAAGCTGAAGCACTGTATCGCAAAATGCTAGAGGAGCAAGCCTAATGACAATTAATTTACTCATTGCGCCTGACTTCGCACCTGAGCGTTTTGCCGGGTGGCATATGCTCAATACACTGCTACAAAAACAATCAGGCATTCACATTCACTTGCTGACACCCGCGTCTGCGCATGAACAAAACGACTTAATCCAAGCGCAAAACGTGGATATTATCTATGCCAATCCCTTCGACGCAGCGACAATGATTCGGGAGCAGGGTTATCGCGCCGTGGCTCGTCCACTGGGCAAATCTAATGAAATGGTGATTGCCGCAAAAGCCGACAGTGGCATTGCAGCACTTGAGGATTTGAAAGCAGGCTGCACCATTGCCATGGCAGACAACCGTGATGTCAAATTGATTGGGCTTCGTCTGCTAGAAGCGGTGGATTTGTTAGAAGCTGACATTACTTGGAAAGTTACCGAGACTTACCAAGCCGCTGCGCGTAATTTGATTAAAGGCGAAGCCGATGCGGCATTCTTTTTATCAGAAGTTTATCATAGCTTGTCACGCTTGACCTTATCGCAGATGCAGGTATTGGTTGAAAGTGATTTGAGCGATATCAGCCATGTGCTACTGGTTAAAGAGAGTTTTGCCGACAGTGAGCCATTTATCGATGCCTTATTAAGCTTAAAAGACACCGCAGAGGGCGAACAAGTCTTACAAGAATTGGGGATGAGTGACGGTTTTGAGCCGATGACCCAAGAAGACGGCGAGTTTATGATTGATTTAATGGATACCTTATTGGATTAATCAGTCAAGCTTGTCTTCTTGCCCAACAGCGCAATTCATGTTTAGAAGTTGCGCTTTTTTTATGCTGAAGCGTTTTGATTGCAATCGGGTTTAATAGTATAGTAGGGGATAAATGCGTGGATTTTTCACAGCGTCAGTCACTAATACCTCACCCTTGTCACATAACTTTTTATATAATTAGGCTAATTTTTTGAGGAATCAGCATGTATTCATTGTCGAATCGTAATCGTAGAAAATTTCAAAAACATTGGCTTAATTTTCGTCTCTATAGTCGCCAAGTGATTGACCAACCGATGAATATGGATATCCATACCAGCCGCATCATGGCAGCGATGGAGCTTGATGAAAAAGAGCCCTTACAAGGTGCGTTAGCCGATATGTTTTATGGTTGTTGGTTTGACGTGCCCTATTTTGGTGACCGTATCCTCAACCAAGTCAGAGAAAAACTAACGCCAACGCTGCTACAAGGGTTTGACCAATGCATCAATCATGGTGAGTATGTGTTTAAAGTAAGCCATCTTGCCACGCGTTGGAGCGTATTGGTATCGCCTTCAATGAACACTTATCAACACCAACTACGTGTGTCCACTGATGACTCAAAAGTAGTGGCACAAATGACGATTGCTTCGCTATTAGATATCATGGAAGAAGAAGACGATCCAGAAGACCAAGCCGAGCAAATTGCCGAAATCGAGGAAGAGTTCTTTAACCATTGTGTTGTTTGTCATGACCGATTGGCATTTAGTATGGTTTGGTGGGAAATGTCAAAAAACAAATGGGATTTTAATGACAAATGGCTTGAAACCAAAGAATATTTTGCCAAGCAAGCCGCTTAACCTTAACCGAATCGATAACTTAGCAACCCAACCAATAAATGAGCTTTTGCATTCACCAATGCTATCATACAACATTACCTTTGCCGTCTATCAAAATTTAAGGAAAGCAGCATGCTAGAACAAAACGACACTTATATAATTTTAACGCCTGCCGGGGTATTGCATGGTTTTTCAAGCGCCAATCCCTCAGAGCAGCAACTAGCCTTGCAAGCGGTGCTCGCCCCTGAACAAAGTATGACGGCGCGGGAATGGGGTGAGCGTTATAGTGACACTTGGCTAGATATGTTTATCGAAGAAGGTTGGATTGAGACCCTTGAAAAGCGGGTGGTCGCTCCGCACGTGCAGCTGGATAATTTCTTAAAATATGTAGCAGCGAGTCTATCAGGTAGTCGCCGTGTCGTAATTGCATCAGATGAAGGCTTTTGTCTAGCAAAAATGGGCTTTACCCAGCAAGAAGCAGATACGCTGTCGGTAGCCGCCGCCGATTTTTATGGCTTTTTAGAACGCCAACAGCAGCGCGGTTGGGCGGTACATGGCTATGGGGTGTCATTTTTTACCAGTATTGATATGTTGATGCCCAATACCAGTATTGTTTTTTTATGGATCAACAAAACGGGCTATTTCTTGATTATTGAAGATGAGCCGCTCATCAATAACCGCGCTTTTGTGGAATTGGTGTGGGGTATTAAAGCGACGGGCGAACGTTTTGAGCAGCGTGCAAGACTGGCAGAACAATCAGACGCTAAAGAAGGTGATGCGGCAGACGATGATACCCAAACGGTTAATTGATAGACAATAAAAAACCGCTGAGAGTTAATCAGCGGTTTTTTATTGAAAACTTCCATTTAGTTTAATGCCAGCTGAATGTCAGCTGAGTGTGATACCTTTACTATCTTTTGGTGTCACTCTAAAAATCTGCACTTTAAACAGTATATTTTGACCTGCCAATGGATGGTTAAAATCCACTTTGATGGCATCTTCATTGACGTCACTGACCACACCCACGAGCGTGGTTTTGCCTTTATCTTCAAATTCCATCATGGTACCGACTTCAGGCAAATTGCCCGTCACGGCAAACTGCGCATGACTAAAAGTCTGTACGTTATCAGGGTTCCATTGACCAAACGCTTCGTCAGGCGACAGCGATGCGGTGCGCGTGTCACCCGCTGTCAAATTGATGAGTACCTTCTCAAACCCTTCAAGCAGACTACCATCACCCACCACCAAGCGAACAGGTTCGCCACGCTCAAAGGTTGAGTCGATGACGGTGCCATTTTCTAAGCTGACCTCAAAATGCAAATCAACGGTTGAGTCTTGAGTGATGCGGGTTTGTTCGTTTGGCGTAATAATGTCATGATTCATGCGGTTGTTCATCCATCTAAAAATTAAAGGGTGTTACGTTTGGATTCTAATAAAAACGCATCGATTAAAATCAACACAACGCCAATATTAATCGCCACATCAGCTATATTAAAAATCGGGAAATGCCACGCATTGCCATAGTGGACATGCAAGAAGTCAATCACATAGCCCAAACGTACCCGATCAATCAAATTGCCCAAAGCGCCCGCCATCACCAATGACAAGCCTAAAGCCAATAATTTGGCTTGTTGGGGTATTTTGCGTAGATACGCCATGATACCAAAGGAAACAGCCAGTGCCAGTCCGCTAAACAGCCATTTTTGCCAGCCGCCTTTATCTGCCAAAAAACTAAACGCCGCGCCATAGTTGTGGGCAAGGGTAAAGTTAAAAATCGGCTGAATAATCGCCGTAGTTTGGTACAGCTGGTAGTTATGCTCAAAGTACAACTTGGTGAGTTGGTCGACAATTATTGCCAAAACCGCAATACCATACCACATCATGGCTTTGTTGCCGTTGATGGGTAGTGTAGTGGACGAATGAGTGGCAGCAGTCGTTGCCTGTGTATTAGGCATAATGACGCACCTCGCCTTGACCTTCGACATTCTGGGCGCAGCGACCACAAATTTCTGGATGGGCAGGATTGATGCCGATATCTTCGCGAATGTGCCAACAGCGGATACATTTTTCACCCGTGGCAGGCTTGACTAATACCGCAACTTGGCTGTCTTCGTCGCTATAAGTCACATCGCTTGGTTGGTTGGTTAATGCCGCTACATTGGCTTGGCTTGAAATCAACACAAATTTGAGTTCATCACCTAATCGATTGAGTGACGCCATGGTAGTATCTGGTGCATACACGGTGACATTAGCCGATAAATTTGCATTAATCACTTTATCGGTGCGCGCAATTTCATAGGCTTTGTTGACGGTTTCTTTGACATTCAAAATCGCTTGCCAATCCGATTCGCTCACGTCATCCAATACTACTTCTGGGAATTCATACCATTCTTCGGTAAAGATGTAGCCATTGCCATTGCTTGTATGCGGACCTTTTAAGATTTCCCAGGCTTCTTGTGCGGTGAATGACAAAATCGGTGCAATCCAGCGCAGTATCGCATGGGCAATATGATAAATCGCGGTTTGTGCTGAGCGGCGCGCTTCACCATTGGATTTGGTGGTATATTGACGGTCTTTGATAATGTCTAAATAAAAACCGCCCAAATCTTGTGAACAAAAACCCACCACCGCTTGACACACTTGGTGAAAATCCATGTTGGTATAAGATTGGCGAATATCAGCTTGTACCGCCTCAGCGCGTTTTAAAATATACTTGTCAAGGCTGACTAGGTTATCGGCATCCACCATGTCGGTCACTGGGTCAAAGTCGTCTGTATTCGCCAGTAAAAAACGAATGGTGTTACGAATACGGCGATACATATCGGTAGTGCGCGCAAAGCCTTCAGTCGATACCGCCATCTCGTAACGGTAGTCACTTGAGCCGACCCACAGACGCACGATATCAATACCATATTTATTGGCAAGTTCTTGCGGCTCAAAGCCTTTGGTATTGCCTTTGGATTTTGATAATTTATAGCCCTTGGCATCTACGGTAAATCCGTGCGTCAACACTTGCTTGTACGGTGGACGACCATAAATCGCTTCACTCACCAAAAGTGACGACTGGAACCAACCCCGATGTTGGTCAGAGCCTTCAAGATATAAATCCGCAGGATTGGCTAAGTCAGGACGATTGGCAAGCACGGCAAAATTGGTTGACCCTGAGTCAAACCACACGTCTAGCGTATCGGTCGATTTTTGATACTCTTTAGCATCATCTCCAATAAAGTCTTCAGCCGCGGCATCAAACCATGCTTCCACACCACCTTGCTCAATCACTTGCGCGACTTTTTCCATCAGCTCAGCCGTATTTGGGTGCAAATTGCCCGTGTCTTTATGAATGAAAAAGGCAATCGGCACGCCCCAAGTACGTTGGCGGCTGATACACCAATCTGGGCGACCATGCATCATCGATTCGATACGATTTTGTCCCCAACTTGGCGTCCATACCACTTTTGGAATATCGGTCAACGCCTGTTCACGCAGACCTTGGCTTTCCATGTTGATAAACCATTGTGGCGTTGAACGGAAAATAATCGGCGTTTTGTGTCGCCAGCAATGCGGATAGCTGTGAGTAATCACGTCATGCTTGAGCAAATGGTCACTGGCTTTGAGCATTTCGATAATTTTTGGTTGCGCTTTATAAATATGTTCGCCGACAAAGACTTTGGCTTCAGGCAAATACACGCCGTTACCTGCGACTGGGTTTTCGGTAGGCAAGTGAAATTTTTGCCCGACCACATAGTCATCGACACCGTGAGCGGGCGCAGTGTGCACCAAACCCGTACCGCTATCTGCCGTCACGTGGTCACCTGTGATAATCGGCACTTGACGCTCGGCAATCAGTGGATGCTGGGCTTTAAGTACAGTTAATGCATCGCCTTTCACGGTCGCCAACACACTGTATTCTTTGGCGTTAAACACACTCATTAAATGCGGAACTAAATTGTAAGCGACAATTAAATGGCTGATTCTCGGCTGTGGTTTTTCGCCTGCCATTTGATAAAACAAGCGCTCGCCCAAACCATTGTCAGCGGTTTTGTGATAAGTTGCGCCAATTTTTTCTAACGCTTTGGCAGAACGCTGATTATCAGGGGCAACATGAAACCAAATCGTTTCTCGCTGCGGTTGGGCGTGACTTAGCATAGCCGATTTAATTTCAGCATTGGCCCCTGATCCCCAATACTCACGGGTCAAAAAGGTATAGCCAATGGCAATCGAATTTTCTTCAACATTATCATCATAAAAACGGGTTGTGCCGATAATGTTATTGGTTTTTTTATCGACAATCACAAAGGCTTTTTGCTCAAGGGCTTTTTTGAAATACGGCTCAAATACGGCAGGTTCGTGGCGTTTTTCCGGTAACATTTCCCAAATCAAAGGGTCAGATGCACTTGCCTGTAAAGCGGTTTTATCGTCTTTGGTTAAACGGCGAAGTAAATAATTAGGCGTGTCTAGGGTGGTAGGAATAGCAAATGCTTGTTTGTTAAACGTCACTTTTACCACGGAGTACTCTAGCTCAGAGCTTGCGGTAATCGCTTGATTGGCAGGCAACGTCCAAGGCGTGGTTGTCCAAATCACCGCCTGTAAAGCGCCATCAACCGCTTTAGTCGCCGCTAATGCCTCACGGTTGACGATATCAAAACCGACATAAATCGCATCGGACTTTTTATCTTCATATTCTACTTCCGCTTCTGCGAGCGCCGAACCACAATCCAAGCACCAATTCACCGGCTTCATACCGCGAGTGATATGCCCGTTTTTGTAGATTTCTGCCAATGCACGGACGGTATCAGCTTCTTGCTTGAAGTTCATGGTCAGATAAGGATTTTCCCAGTCACCCAGTACGCCCAAGCGTTTAAAGTCAACCATTTGCAGGTCAATTTGGCTTTTGGCATAGTCACGGCAAGCGCCGCGAAACTCGGTTGACGTCACGATGGCACCGTTTTTGCTTTTGTCTTTATGGGGTTGACCCACTTTACCGATAATGCCTTCTACTTTTTGCTCAATCGGCAATCCATGACAATCCCAACCCGGTACATACGGCGCGTCATAACCGTCAAGCGTCTTGTATTTGACAATCATGTCTTTAAGCACTTTATTCACCACGTGACCCAAGTGAATCTGACCGTTGGCATAGGGAGGGCCATCATGCAATACATACTTTTCACGACCTTGGCGAGCGCGACGAATTTGGGCATACACATCGTCGGCAAACCATTGTTCTAGCCATTTAGGTTCGCGTTTGGCAAGGTCGCCACGCATGGGAAATACGGTATCGGCAAGGTTTAGGGTGTCTTTATAGTCGATTGACTGATTGTCAGTATTGTCGGTCATGTAACTCTCGGTATTCTATAAAAAGTGCAAAAGGTAAAAAATTGATAACAGGGTATTATATGTTAAAATTGGCAGATTGACAAAGCGTGGTTTAGCTTATCTCATGCTTGATTTTGCTAAGTTTGTCATAAAAAAATCTCACTCACCAAAATAGCTATAAACGCTAAAGATAGTTGAAGAAGGATACAATTTTCCACCAGCGTACAAGGGTTGCCCCACTTACTGTTTATGCCAAACGGCAACGCAGGGTATAAGGAAGTGTAGGCAGGTTATTTTTAACCCTACCGACTCAGAGAATTGGAATAGCTTGGGTAAGCCTAGTATGTTGCTTACGAGTAGCAGGGTGGAGGCTGACACGCCAAAGTCATTAAGGGATTGATTTTGCAAAGGCTTGCTGCTCGCGCCAGTCAAGTAAATCCACCACGTCTTGGGCAATGCCTTGTTTTAACGCGTCAAGCCCAGCATAATTTTTTTCCCCATGTAAAAAATGCAAAAACGTCACCGTCAGTTCTCTGCCGTACAAATCCCCGTCAAACTTTGGAAAATTGACTTCCAGTCGCCATTCTACCCCATACTTATTTTTTAGCGCAGGGCGAGTACCCACATTGCAGGCGCCAAACAAACTGCCTTTAGTAAGTCCTTGCACGCCTGTTTGACTGTTTTTCCCCAGTGTTGATAAATCTGTGCCATCGGTAGCGGTAACCGATACCGCAAAAATCCCATGCAGGGCAGGCTTGATGCGGTTTAGCGCAATATTGGCGGTGGGAAAATCAAGGGTGCGGCCGATTTTATCACCATGTTCCACCATGCCAGTAATCGCATAATCTCGCCCTAGCAGATGCTTTGCCGTTGCCAAGTCTCCTTGTTGCAAACAGTCTCGAATGCGGGTTGAGCTGACACGCTCATCTTGATGCGCATGGTCGGTCACGGTATGCAAAATTTGTACAGGCAAGCCAAACGCACGCAAAAACTCACTATCGCCAGTGCGGTCATGCCCAAAGCGAAAATCATCCCCTAATACCAGATGCTTTACGTTTAACTTGACCAACATTTTGGCAAAATCGTGTGCCGATAAATTCCGAAAGTCATTATCAAAATTTGCCACAATCAAGCTATCGATACGATGTTCAGCAATCAATTGGGTTTTTTCTGCCAAATTGGTGAGCCTTGCAGGGGCGGTTTGCGGGCTAAAAAACTCACGCGGCTGTGGCTCAAATATCATCACCATACTGGCAAGTTGCTGAGATTTTGCCAAAGACTTGGCTTTATCCAGCATCGCTTGGTGACCCAAATGTACCCCATCAAAATTACCAATCGTCAGTACCGAATCAGGTAATAGGGTTGGATTTTTTAGCCAGTCAGATAAGTCAATCACGTTCATAGGCATCGCAAACTATCAATTTTATGAAATCGCTTATTATAAAGTAAAAATGTTGCTAACATACGCGCTAATAAGATTTTTCGGCAAATTTTAGCCGCATTTTTTGGTTTAACTTTGGAGTACCCATGTCTGCAGCGCATCACAACCTTTGTATTCGCCTAGCTGCGATTGATGATTTACCGCGCATCGTTGAAATTTATAACCAAAGTATCGCAGGTAAGCAAGCCACAGCGGATTTACAGCCTGTGAGCGTGGCAGATAGGCAAGCGTGGTTTGATGCCCATACGGGTAATCGTCCGTTGGTGGTTGCCCAAACTCGCTCCGAAACTAGCTTAGGTGAAATCATCGGTTGGGGCAGTTTATCTGATTTATACGCGCGTCCTGCCTATCATATCAGTACTGAAATCAGTATCTATGTGGCACAGGAAGCCAAGGGGCAAGGCGTGGGCAAGGCGTTGGTCAATTATTTAATCGAAGTTGCGCCAAGTTGTGGCGTGCAGCAAGTTGTTGCGCTCATTTTTGCCCATAATACACCAAGCCTTGCGATGTTTGGTAAGTTAGGATTTGAGCCATGGGGCAAGTTTAAGCAAGTTTGTGATATGAACGGATTTATTGCTGATGTGGTGATTTTGGGAAAAAGTGTAGCTTAGATAAACAAGGCGCATGTTGAGCCTTGTTTGTGTTACAAAATTATTGTTACTAGCAGACGATTACGTGTTAGTAGGATACTGCGTTGTCATTGGCTGCGCTATTATCATCAGATTGCAGTGAGAGCTCCAGCTCGCTTTCCTCGGTTTTATTGGCCGATTTACTCTCTAGCTTAATAAGTAGGCGTAAATCGTTGGGTGAATCAGCGTGTTGGATGGCATCGCGGTAAGTGATGTCGCCATTTTCATACAAATCAAACAACGCTTGGTCAAAGGTTTGCATCCCTAGTTCACGGGAACGTTTCATGACAGGCTTAATTTCGTGGATTTCCCCTTTACGGATGTAATCACCAATCAGTTGCGAATTGAGCAAAATTTCAATCGCAGGGCGGCGACCTTTGCCATCAGGGGTAGCAATCAGTTGCTGCGCCACAATGGCTCGAAGGTTCAATGATAAATCCATCAAAATCTGCTCGTGATGTTTTGCTTCAAAGAAGTGAATAATACGCTCAAGTGCTTGGTTGGCATTGGTGGCGTGTAGGGTGGCAAACACCAAGTGTCCTGTTTCAGCATATTGAATGGCATAATCCATGGTTTCGCGGGTACGAATCTCGCCAATCAAAATCACATCAGGTGCTTGACGTAGGGCGTTTTTTAATCCTGCTTCAAATGACTTGGTATCAATGCCAACTTCGCGTTGGGTGATGATACAGCCTTTATGTTCATGCAGGTATTCAATCGGGTCTTCGATGGTGATAATATGGCCGCGCGAATTCTCGTTGCGATACCCCATCATAGCTGCCAGTGTGGTAGATTTACCTGTACCTGTCGCGCCGACTAGTAGCACGATGCCGCGTTTTTTCATGGCAATTTCATTCAAAATCGGTGGTAGATTGAGGTGCTCTACCGTTGGGATTTTGGTTTCAATTTTACGTAGCACCATGCCCGCACAGTCTTTTTGGACAAAGGCAGAAACACGAAAGCGTGCGGTTTGGTTTTTGTCAACAATGGCAAACTGGCATTCTAGGGTGTCGTCAAACTCTTTGCTTTGAGCAGGCGTCATCACGCTTTTGACCAGCGTCATTGATTGCTCTGGGGTCAACGCTGACTTGGTGACTGGCGCGATAGTACCATTGACTTTCATTGATATGGGCGCATCGGCGGTGATAAAAAGGTCGGAGCCGTTTTTTTGTATCATTAGCTGCAGTAATTTATCAAGATCCATAACGCGTCTCTCGCATTGGTTTTATAAGATTGTTTCTATCAAACAGTTATCACATAAAATTTTCAGGTTGTTTGGCATATTGGCGCGCCGATTCTTTGCTAATCACGCCCTTATTGACCAACTCGCGAAGGCTTTGATCGAGTGTGGTCATACCATCGCCTGCACTGGTTTGGATAGCAGAGTACATTTGGGCGACTTTGTTTTCACGAATCAAGTTACGAATCGCAGGCGTACCAATCATGATTTCATGCGCGGCGACACGACCACCCGTTTGGCGTTTGAGTAGCGACTGCGAGATAACCGCTTGCAGCGACTCAGATAACATCGCTCGAATCATGTCTTTTTCGGCGGCGGGGAACACGTCGACCACACGGTCAATGGTTTTGGCAGCAGATGAGGTATGCAATGTCCCAAATACCAAGTGTCCTGTTTCAGCAGCCGTCAATGCCAAGCGGATGGTCTCAAGGTCACGCATCTCACCGACAAGAATAACATCAGGGTCTTCACGTAAGGCAGAGCGCAGCGCAGCATCAAAGCTTAAGGTATCACGGTGGACTTCCCGTTGGTTGATGAGGGATTTTTTTGATTGATGCACAAATTCAATCGGGTCTTCGATGGTTAAGATATGTTCTTTACGGGTTTCATTGATATAGTTAATCATCGCTGCAAGGGTAGTTGACTTACCCGAACCTGTTGGACCTGTGACCAGTACCACGCCGCGTTTGTAGTTAGAGATTTTCTCAAAAATCGGTCCCATACCAAGCTGTTCCATCGTTAATACCTCAGATGGAATGGTACGAAATACCGCACCTGCGCCCCGGTTTTGGTTAAAGGCATTGACACGAAAACGCGCCACATTAGGAATTTCAAACGAAAAATCGGTTTCAAAAAACTCTTCATAATCGGCACGTTGTTTGTCGTTCATGATGTCATAAATCAAACTATGCACTTTTTGGTGATCGAGCGGCGGCATATTGATTTTGGTGATTTCACCATCTACCCGAATCATCGGCGGTAAGCCTGCTGAAATGTGTAAGTCAGAGGCTTTATTTTTGAATGCAAAACGCAATAAATCGTCAATCGATAATTCCTTTGCCATGATAGCGAATCCTACAGGTGGGTAATGAAAATACAAAAGCAGCAATAGAAAAAAGCCGCGGGAAAAAAAGATAGTTATACTATAATCATCCGCCCACAAAAAAAACAGAAAAAACTGACTAGGGGTCATAGTTTTTTGTTGATTTTAGCTTATGTTAAACTCAATTGGAAAATTGGGCACACAAGTGCAAAAAAAACGTTACCTTAACCCGGTAGCCATCAAGCCAGTCCCCTATCAACAGGAAAAGTTCAACAGGAAAAGTTAACCATGCAAACATTCGACGCACAGCAGCCATCGGCGACAACCGCAACAGACGCTGAAAACCAAGCCTTGATAGCGCGTTGGCAACAGATGAAAACTGACGTTGCTAGGCTCAATCCAACTGTCAAACTGCTTGCCGTATCCAAAACCAAACCCAACTGGATGATTCGCACCTTAGCGCAGCAAGGTCAGCAGGATTTTGGTGAGAACTATGTGCAAGAAGCGGTGGCAAAAATCGCCGCACTCAAAGACGTTACTGCCAACGAGCAGCCATTGGTGTGGCATTATATCGGTCATATCCAGCGTAACAAGACCAAAGAGTTGGCAGCGCATTTTGATTGGGTGCATGGGGTCGATCGCTTAATTATTGCCCAGCGTCTCAATGAGCAAAGGGGTGAACACCTTCCGCCACTCAATATCTGTATCGAAGTCAATATTGACGATGAAGCCAGTAAATCAGGCTGCCAGCCGGACCATTTACCCGAATTGGTGACAGAGATTAGCCAATTACCCAACTTGCAATTACGCGGACTGATGATTATCCCTGCCAAAAATTCAGCCGCTGCCTTTGTCAAAACCCAGCAATTATTTGAGCAAAACAAGCGATATCATGCGCATCCTGAGCAGTGGGATACTTTGTCAATGGGCATGAGCGGCGATATTGAACAAGCCATTGCCGCGGGCGCCACCATCGTTCGTATTGGCACCGCCATTTTTGGGGCGAGAGATTAGTGCGAATGATGGGGTAAAAAGACAGCAATTTAACAATTTTTAGCCTTTTTTGCTCAACTATTAAGCAGGGTCAGTTACACATTGCCCCTGCTTTTTTTACCTTGCACCAAAATAAATACGGGGTAATAGGCGGTTATTTAACTAAATGTTGCGTTAAATCAATGATTTTATTACCAAATTATTGCTGTATGCTTTCTATAAGCTTTCTGTAAGCAAATTAGCTTACATTGTAATATTTTTTAACATTTTATGGAAAAAAGATATCCACATCCAAAAAACTTTATTGGTATGATGGCGTTGTTTTACAGAATGTAACCAGTACAATAGTTATGTAATTTTTATCCGTATATCAACTTTTTAGCATTTAGCAATCAATTGTGATATAGCCCATATACGGATAAAAGTTCTGAACGGATTAAAGCCCTATGAACTTTCTTCAAAAAACTTTATTGACCGCTCTACCTTGTGTCTTGTTAAGCGTAGCCCCCACCGCTGCCAATGCCGACAATGGTATCACAGAATATTTCAGTAGCTTTAACTCAAGCGTTTCTGAAAATACAGAGGGTGGCTCAAAAGTAGATAGTCTCATTGCAAAAGCCAAAAATTTTATTGGCTTACCTTACCGCTGGGGTGGCACCAGCCCAGCCAGTGGTTTTGACTGTAGCGGTTTTATGCAATATGTTTATAAACAAACCGCCAACATCAATCTGCCACGTACCTCAAGCAGCATGGCGCAAGTGGGTGAACGTATTAACCGTAGTGAGTTAAAGCCAGGCGATATGGTGTTCTTCTCTCACGGTGGTGGTCGTATCTCTCATGTGGGCATGTACATCGGTGAAGGTCGTTTTATTCATTCCCCATCAACCGGCAAAAGTATTTCTATTACAAGTTTAGATTCTGGCTATTGGGCAAACAAATTCGTGACAGCGCGCCGTGTCTTGGACGCTTAAGTTCAATTGACAACGTCACGATGAATGTTAAACAATCAGGTTAAATCAACCAATCAAGTTAAAATGCTATAAACTGTAGATTAAGGTAAGCTTAGGCTTACCTTTTTTATTTGGTCGAGGAAATTTTGATACAAATAGATAAGTCAAGAATAATTAAAAAAAATTAAACATTTACCCATTGGTTATTAATAAAGTATTAGAATGAAGCAATAATACCTTATATAATCTTTAGGGTAAGTTAACTGCAAACGACTAAAACTAATCAATGAACGACAATGACTGACATCGCTGTTGATTTGTTTAATGCGTGACGCCCTTTTTTAATAGATTTATTGATTTTGCAATAATCCTATGACCCAAACCGCCTTGCCAAGCTTTAAAGAACAATTGCAGCAAACGCTAAAATTTTTTAGCTTTAAACCTTCGCTATATATCAATTCGCCAAGAGTCAACGATACCAATAAATTCATGCTGTTTATTATATTGGCGTTGGTTGAGACATTTTTTCATTTAATTTGGTATGCGACAGTTCTTGTCATCACATCGCCCCTAGATATCTTTCCTTTTGCTCAGATGTTCAATCAAATTTTTAATCGCAGCTTGATGATAAATATCACCTATTTGGGACTCGCGATGGTGTTGTTTTGCGGGTATTCACTATGGGTCATCACCCGCATTCCTGAACAGTCAAGACTTTGGCGGGAGTACCAAATCTTTTTTGTAATCATCTATTTGATTTATGAAAATCTTTTTATCGTCTGGATTGGTAACAACAGTGCGCTTGAAGGTGTAATGCTGATTAGCGCCACCGGTCTTGGCATGGTGCTATTAAGATGGCGACTGGTCTGGGTGTCGTTTGTCAGTTGTATTGTTGCATTATTTATTTTTAATATGAGTAATAGCATGAACTGGTGGCAATTGCTGCCTAGGTTGTATCCAAGCTTAGCAGCGCGTAGTCATTGGCTTTGGGGATTGTCTTTTAGCTTTTTGGTAACCGCCAAGGCAACAGTCACGCTGTATTGTATTTTACAGGGCATGAAAGTCATGAACTTTCAGCGCCGCAAGATTTATGATTTGCTAGAAGCTGATGCGCTCACCAACATTGCCAATCGGCGTACCATTTATAGTTTTTTGAGTTATTTATGGCAACGTAAAAGCGATTGGAATACGCTTAGTGTGATTTATATTGATTTGGACAAATTTAAACATATCAATGATAAATATGGTCATGATGCGGGTGATGCGACGTTGATTTGTACCGCGAATATCTTAAAAAACTTCTTACCGACAGGGACGATGTTTGGACGCGTGGGTGGGGAAGAGTTTTGCATCATCTTGCCTAATATGGGGATTGAGCAAGCCTACGATATGGCAGAGCAGCTGCGCCAGGCTTTTGAAAAGCAAGTGGTGAGATATGGCATCTTTGATACAGAAATTCAATTTACCGCAAGCTTAGGTATAGCCAGCCTTTATCAAAATCATGGGAGAGATAGCGACCACACGCTTGATAATCGCGGTTTTATCGAATATATGCGCGAGTATATGCATAGTTTACCAACCATGCCTGCACTGCCGCCTGCCCTTGAGCGCATTATCAAATTTTCCGATTTGGCAATGCAGCAAGCCAAAGCCAATGGTCGCAACTGTGTGGTCAAAGGTCAATGTTATTTATTGATGACGCAAAGCAATCAGCCTTCATAACTTAGCCTTTATAATTTAGCTTCTATAACCCAGCCTTCATAATTCAGTAGTGAGTACCGAGCTTGCAACAAGCGTATCAATCATCGTCGTTGCAAAACTGCCTGCCGGTAATTCAAACTCTAACACCAATGTCTCACCGTCTTGCCAAACCCATTGTAAGTTACTAGGCAGCATACGCAGGGGGCGGCGCTGCTGCTTTAAACCAAACTCAATCAAGCCTTGACTTAGCTGCTGATAAATGGGATTGTCAGTGATGACTGATAGTTCTAATGCGTTAACCTTACCACTGCTTTTTAACTCACCTGCGCCCCACATCGGTGCAGTCAAATGGATATCGCCACTTTGTAGCCTTGATAGCATGGTTTCATCTATATGCTGTGCCACAAAAATACTGTTCGAACCCGCCAAATTCATCACATCACCATCAAGCGGTTGGTTCCAGATGCCCAATGCGATACGTTTTGCCAAGATGGCATTGAATAATTCACTACGCGCTGCCGACAGATACAGACTGATTTTATCTTGGTCAAATTTGCGATGAATTTTTTTACCCCTAATTGTATGATGGGTAAATAGTTCGATAGCGGCATCAATATTATTGGCATCTTGCCCAAAGCGCTGCTCGCCAAAATAATTGGGAACGCCCTGTGTTTTGATGGTCGCAAGTTGTTGCTCGATGGCAGCTTTCTCGCCCACTACGTTGCGTAGGGTGATGATAAACTGATTGGCCTGATGAGTACCGCGACCCAGTTTTTTGTGATGCCAATGCTGTGCCAGTATTGCTAGGGTTTCATCGCTAGCTAATTTGGTCTGGACAAATTGCTCAAAATTTGGTTCAGGGGCAATTTTTTTTGGCAAGCGAAGACTAAACCACTGCGTCGTCAGCGCATGACGATCTTTGAGCCCCGAGTATCCCACATCCTTAAGTGGGATGCCTGCCCATTGTGACAGCAACTTTGCCACAAAATTGGTATTCATACGGGTTTTTTGAATATGAAGCCAAAGATGCTCCCCCAAATGGCTGCATTCAATGCCAAGTTTTTCATGGACAATAAAATCAGTGGGTTGTTGTTTATAAATCGCCGATTGAATCGCAGGGGTATAGGGTGAAGGCAGTTTTGGCATGCTAGTATTACTTGTAAAAGGTTTATTTTAACAAATGGATGATTGATAAACCATCTCGATTACGGATTCGATTATAGCAGCGCTTTGTTATCCGCACGCTTTGTTTTCTCTTACTAGGGCGTTAAAAATATGAAGGCAATGAAAATGAGATCAAATACGGCTTGAATGCCAAAGCAATTGCCAATAAAGTAACATTCAATCAACTGATCTTCAATAAAGTAACAGTGCTTAATTTAGGTGGGTTGGGTGCATTGGGTGGCAAAATCGGTCAGCTGACTTGGCAAAATGTTTAACGCACCCTATGTTTAGGGAATGTGAGCATAAAAAGAGAAAAAACATGAAAAACCCTGATAGCAATATCGATAAAAACGCCGTGCAATTACGCGTTGCCAAGCAACAAGACGTCGAAAATTTGGTAACTTTGCTCAATCGCTGCTACCGCTCAGATGAAGGCTGGACCAATGAAGCTGCTTTAATTGGTGGGATTCGCACCACTGCCGAGGAAATGACAGCCTTGATAGACAACCCCAACGTTTATCTGTTCGTGTTTGAAAATCCGCACGATAGCGATGATTTGCTCGGGTGTATTTCTGTGGATTTCTCACCCATTAATCATCAGCCAGCGGCATATATTGGCACTTTTGCGGTTCATCCTGCTGTGCAAGGTAGAGGCATTGGCGATACGATGTTGTCTGCGGTAGAAACGTTTGCTATCAGACACGCCCACGCCAAAAACTTAACCCATTTACCTTTAACCCATTTGTCCATGTCGATTTTAAGTCATCGACCAGAGCTGTTACGTTATTATCAGCGCCGCGGTTATTCACTGACAGGGGAGAAGATGGCATTTCCTAGAGACGGCAACAATGGCGACCCAAAACGCGATGATGTATTTTTAGAGTTTTTGCAAAAACCCATTCAAGCAAATGAAGCGTCCATCAAATCTAGTAATACAATCGAATAACAATAATCGTCATGCTGAGCAATAAATTCTTAAGGGCATTTTATATAATGGTTGCAATAATTTTTTATACAATAATTTTAAACAAAAGGAAATCATGATGAAAAAATGTGCCAAAACCTATTCACTAGCGCTAAGTTGCTTGATAGCAGGAACGCTGGCAATGACAGGCTGTCAAACTATAGCGGATAGTAAGTTAGGGATCGTGAACCCGACCCAAGCGGTCACCTTACCGTTAGCCGATGCCACGTTGCAAAATTATCGCTGGCAATTGGTCTCGGTGACTGATTTGGCGGGTAAACCCACTAAACTTGAATTGTTTAACCAAGCCAAACCGCTGTTGGTCAGCTTTGATAAAGGACGTGTCAGCTTTGACAACACCTGCAATCGTATGTGGGGCAATTATAGCTTGACCCATAACAATGTATTGATAAAAAATATCGTTTCCACGCGCATGATGTGTATGCCAGAATCGCGCATGGCATTTGATGCCGCTGCGCCATCCACGCTTAATGGACAATTTAAACTAACGCAAGATAGCAAAGGCACACCGATGTTGACGGTAACCGATAACAACCAAATCAGCCTGTTTAAAGCGATTGCCAAATAAGGTTTTTCATTGAATTAAAGCTGAGTAACCTCAAACAACCTCTGTGCCTGCTTCATCTTCAATAACTATATCGGTTTCTGTCAACGCCTGTTGTTGCCAAGTCTGCATGCTTGGATGAGCAAGCATTTTTTGTATATAGATTAAAGTCATGGGTCGTAACTCTATATCGGAGGCTTTTGCGTAAGTGATGAGGCGAAAAATAACCGGGGCAAAAAATACATCAGCGATACTAAATTCGCCTAGCAAATAACCTACAGAGCCGTTTTGTTTAAAGCCTTCGGTGACGATGGCTTCAAACCGCGCCAAGTCGCTTAAACAGGGTGCGGAAGGTGCAATGTGGCGCTTAGCTCGAATATTCATTGGCATTTCATTGCGTAGTGCAGAAAATCCACTGTGCATTTCACCCAGTAAACTCATGGCTAAATGCGGCTGGTTACCCCAGATGTTTTGCGTAATTAAGTATTTTTCCGCATATAAAGCAATACCGACACTGTCCCAAATCGTTTTATCTTCATGTAACAGTACAGGTACTTGACCCAGTGGCGTATAGGTCGTCAAAATCTCTTGATTGCTAGGATGAAATAGCTTAATGGGCATTTCATCAAACGCTACACCGAAGGCATGCAGCATAAGCCATGCGCGCAAAGACCAAGTGGAGTAGTTTTTATTACCCATAATTAAAGTGGGTTTGTGAAAACAATTCATTTGATTACCAAAAGTTTTAGCTGTCACTGTCTGATTTCCCCATGCCCAAACACAATCCATTTTTGCGATGTTAAACCTTCAAGACCCACAGGGCCGCGCGCATGGATTTTATCGGTAGAGATACCAATCTCTGCGCCCAAACCATATTCAAAACCGTCGGCAAAGCGGGTTGATGCATTGACCATCACACTACTAGAATCAACTTCACGCATGAATTTTAACGATTTTGAGTAGTTTTCGGTGATAATCGCATCGGTATGGTGTGAGCCATGGGTATTGATATGGGCAATGGCTTCGTCGATATCAGCGACTACTTTAATCGCCAAAATTGGCGCCAAATATTCGGCATCCCAATCTGCCTCACTCGCCGCTGACAGATGAGCAGTTAATTCAGCGGTATCACTCAAGATGGCTAAGGCTTTTGGACAGCCGCGTAATTGCATGGCACTGTCTGCAGCGACAATGGCGCTGGCGATTGGCGGCAGGGCTTGCGCAGCGATTTGGCTATCAATCAGCAGCGTTTCCATGGTATTACAAGTCCCGTAGCGGTGAGTTTTGGCATTGACGCAAATATCGGTTGCCATACTCAAGTTTGCATCGCGATCGACAAAGGTATGACAGTTACCATCTAGGTGCTTGATGACAGGGACGCGCGCTTCATTACTGATACGCTCAATCAGGCTTTTACCACCCCGCGGTACAATCACATCGACATAGCGATTCATGGTAATGAGTTCCCCCACTGCCGCGCGGTCGGTGGTTTCGACCACTTGCACTGCGGCCTCTGGCAAACCAACCGCTTGTAAACCTTGTTTGACACACGCAGCCAATGCTTGGTTAGAATAAAACGCTTCTGACCCCCCACGTAAGATAATCGCATTGCCAGATTTTAATGCCAAAGACGCAGCTTCAATCGTCACATTGGGGCGAGATTCATAAATCATCCCGACCACACCCAGCGGCACGCGCATTTTACCCAGCTGAATACCCGATGGACGAAAGGTCATATCCGTGACCTCGCCAATCGGGTCAGGTAGCATGGCAACATCTTTTAGTCCTTGTAACATGCCTTCAAAGCGCGCATCGGTGAGCGCTAATCGGTCAAGTAGCGCGTCATCCAGTCCTTTTTGTTGACCGTTTTGCATATCGGTGGCATTGGCCGCCAACACCTGTGATTTGGCTTGTTGCAGGGCGTCATAGATAGCGAGTAGGGCGCTATTTTTGAGTGCGGTGTCTGCTTTTGCCAAAATCGCTGAAGCGGCGCGCGCTTGCTGTCCCACGGTTTGCATATAATGTTTGGTATCAGTCATGGTTTGCATAGTCAGTCCCTAATATAATCATCGCTTCATCATAACAACTTCAATCCAAAAATGGAATTTAGAAAGTTTTGACAGATAAAAATTAATGGTTATGACTCAATCTAAAAACAAGCGCTAAAGACCGGCGCCACAAAATAAAGTTAAATGAGAGAAAAAGTTGCGTTTTAGTAGCATTTTAAGCGAAAATAGACAGTTTTTTTCCACCTATTGTCAAATTTTGGATTGAATATCATGTCAGATGCTATGCCAAACTTACAGCGTCCTGTAGCCTTGCAACTTAACAATATCCACAAGAACTTTGGATCGCTTGAAGTACTAAAAGGTGTATCGTTGACCGCTTATGATGGCGATGTCATCTCAATTTTGGGCTCGAGCGGTTCGGGCAAATCCACCTTGCTACGCTGTATTAATTTGCTTGAAAACCCCTCACAAGGGGAGGTTTTTTTGGGCAGTGAAGCATTGGTATTAAAACCGAATAAATCAGGGGATTTGGTTGCCGCCAACCAGCGTCAGCTTGAGCAGTTTCGCTCAAAAATGGGCTTTGTGTTCCAAAACTTTAACCTATGGCCACACCGGACTATTTTACAAAACATCATTGAGGGGCCGACCCAAGTCCTAAAAATCGCCAAAGACCAAGCTATCAGTGAAGCTGAAGTGCTACTAAAACGCGTAGGACTACTGGACAAAAAAGACGCTTACCCAGAAAACTTATCGGGTGGGCAACGCCAGCGTATCGCCATTGCTCGTGCGCTAGCGATGAAGCCGCAAGTATTGCTATTTGATGAGCCAACCTCTGCCCTCGACCCAGAATTGGTCAATGAAGTACTAGCGGTGATGAAATCGCTTGCTGAAGAAGGTCGTACCATGCTGATTGTGACCCATGAAATGCGTTTTGCGCGCGATGTATCAAGCCAAGTGGTGTTCTTGCATGAGGGACGTATCGAAGAAATAGGCACACCAGAGCAGGTGTTTGACAATCCGCAATCAGCGCGGGTGAAAGACTTCATGGCAAGCCATCAAAAATAATCCAATCAGCCTATCAGCCGTCAATCGCAATGCGATTGGCGGTTTTGTAGTTTTAGGCATCAGAAAAAATTTATTTGATTTAATTGTTGCTGCAAACGTTTTTCACTTGCAAAAATGTTAATTTATGTTAATTTTAACTAAATTGTAAACTCGCATTTATTTTAGTCGCATTGATTTTAAATATTGAAATCGCTGAAAGCGAAACCTGATATTAAATCGCTTTTTACTCAAAAATTTCATTTGTAAGGAACATCCATGCAATCAACCTTGAATTCAACCTACTCAAAACTCGCCTTGGCAACGGTATGTGCAGTTAGCATGGGATTAACCGCCTGTCAAAAACCTGCTGAAAAAACAGAAGGTGCAGCCGCTAGCCAACCCGCTGCCAGTGCCAGCACAGGCAAAAAAATTCGTATTGCCACTGAAGGCGCGTACAAACCATTTAACTACACCAATGCCGATGGCACGTTAGGCGGTTATGACGTGGATGTTGCCAAAGCCGTGTGTGCCCAAGCGAAACTCGACTGCGAAATCGTAGCGCAAGACTGGGACGGTATTTTGCCAGGCTTAATGGCGAGAAAATACGACGCGGTGGCCGCAGGTATGTCAATTACCCCAGAGCGTTCAGCGCAAGTGGATTTCACCACGCCTTATTTTAAAAACACCATGGTTTGGGTCGCTGCCAAAGGTGGCAAATTCAACCCACAAGCGATTTCAGGGTTAAAAATTGGCGGTCAACGCTCAACCACCATGGCACAGTACCTTCAAGATAAACTGAGCAAAACCAACGAAATCAAATTGTATGACAACTATGACAATGCCTATATTGACCTAAAATCAGGTCGTATCGATTCAGTGCTGTCTGAAAAAGTAACCGCTAGCGAATGGCTAAAACAAAACAGCAACTACCAAATCATCGGCAGTGAGATGGATAATGGTGACAACATCGCAATGGCCATTCGTAAAGGCGATCCACTAAAAGCAGAATTTGACAAAGCCTTAGATGCGCTACAAAGCAATGGCGAGTTGGCAAAATTACAAAAGCAACATTTTGGTAATTAATTGACTTTGTATCGAGCGATTTAATATTTACACAATAGATGTGGGTGACCCTCAAATTTTGACAAAAGGTGTTGTTATGAAACAGTTATCGGTTTTGGGTGTATCGTCGTTAGCCATTTTGATGGGGGTAACTGCCTGTCAAAAACCTGCTGAAAAACCGGCAGACACGGCAGCAGCAAGTAGTGCTACCACAGCAGCAAGCGCAGATATGCCACAGATTCGTATCGCTACCGAATCAAGCTTTGTCCCCTTTAGTTATAAAGATGCCAATGGCAAATTAATCGGCTTTGAGATTGATTTGGCAGATGCGCTATGTAGTGAAGCCAAACTAAAATGTGAAGTGATTTCCCAAGATTGGGATGGACTGATTCCAGGGTTACAAGCACAAAAATACCATGCCATCATGGCGGGGATGTCAGACACCGCAGAGCGTCGCCAAGTGGTGGCATTTAGCGACCCATACTTTACCAATAACCTCGTTGTGATTGGCAAAAAAGGGGTAGAAAAAGGCGCTGATGATCTAGCGGGGAAATCCGTGGGTGCGCAGCGTTCAACGACCGCAGCTGAGTACTTAGCCAAAAACTTCCCAAAAGCCACCCCAAAACTGTATGACACCCAAGATAATGCCTATCTTGATCTAGAATCGGGTCGTACAGATTTGATGATTTCTGACAGTGCCCCAGCCTTATCATGGTTAAAAACTGCCAAAGGTCAAGGCTTTGAAGTCAAAGGTCAACCGATTAATATTGATGACAAAATTGCCATTGCCCTTCGTCAAAATGATCCATTGATTGGCAAATTCAACACTGCACTAGCGGCGCTAAAAGCCAATGGTACTTACGATAAAATCAGCCAAAAATATTTTGCAGATTTGCCGAAATAAGCCGTTAAATAACTTATTTGCCTGTTAGTGTTGTTAAAGCTTACAAGCAAAAATTGTCAGGTGTTAGACGTTAAAAATTAGGAGTATCAGGTGAAAGCAAATATTTCATTATTGGGTAGCTTGGCATTGGCAGGTCTAGCGCTGGTGGGCTGTCAAAAACCTGCGGAAAAAACTGCCGCAACGACGGCGGGTAGCACAGCCGCTTCTACAACGGTGACTACCAGCACTGAGACATCAAGCAGTATGGCAGGCAAAACCATTCGCATCGCCACCGAAGGCACCTATAAACCCTTTAGCATTACCAAAGCAGATGGCAGTTTGACAGGTTTTGATGTCGATTTTATGCAAGCTTTATGTGCACAAATGAAAGCCAACTGTGAAATCAAGCCACAAGATTGGGATGGTTTATTGCCAGGCTTGATGGCAAAAAAATATGACGTGGTAATTGATGCCATGTCTATCACCCCAGAGCGTCAAGCGCAGGTCGATTTTACCGACCCCTATTTTACCAATACGTTGGTGTTTTTGACCAAACAAGGTAGTGCTATTAATCCAGATGACCCTGCCCAAATTGACAGCCATAAAGTTGCGGCACAGCGTTCAACGCTATCAACCCAGTGGATGGAAAAAAATCACCCAAAAGCCCAGCTAAACCTGTATGAAGGGTTGGATAATGCGTTTATGGACTTGGCAGCAGGGCGCTCAGATATGATGATTTCGGATAAAGCCCCGGCCGCTTATTGGCTGACCACGCCAGAAGGTAAAGGCTTTGAAATCAAAGGTAAAGAGATTGATGTCAATGACAAAATGGGTATCATCGTTCGTAAAGGCGACCCACTGCGTTTAGAATTTAATAAAGCGATTGCCACGTTAAAATCAAATGGCACGTATGACAAAATCTATAACCAATATTTTGGCAGTGCGACCACCACAACAGCGGCGGCAAGCAGCGTGGCAGTCACGGTCTCTAGTACCACAACCACGACGACTGTGGCAAGTACCAGCAAATAACTTAACCAAGCGCTTGGGTTCAGTCAAAAACTGGGTGAAAAGTCACTCAGTTTTTTGTTTTTTTGATGGTTTTTGATAGGGCAATCACGTAAAATTGCACCCTGCAAAAAACAAAGCAAAAGGTTATATCTATTATCACCTTTTGTCTATGTGACGGTAAAATTGCGTTTTAAGCATTTTTTGGGTAATAGGTCAGCAAACAGAGTTAAAAAAACAGGGTATCGATATTGTGTTAGATCTACAAGGTTTTGGGCAGCTATTATTAAGCGGTGCTTGGGTCACCATCAAACTGGCACTGACTAGTTTGGTCATTGGGCTGATTTTGGGATTATTGGGTGCGACCGCTAAGATGTCACGGTTTAAAGTGCTCAATGCCATCGCCACCGCTTACACCACGATTATCCGTGGTATTCCAGAACTGCTGTCAGTCATGTTTATTTACTTTGGCGGCTCAATGTTGATGGGGCTCATTCTATCGCAATTTGGCAATACGGGATATGTGGATGTCAGTCCGTTCTGGGCGGGGGTTACGGCGCTGTCTGTGGCATTTGGTGCGTATGCGACCGAAACTTTTCGTATGGCATTTCAAGAGATTCCAAAAGGTCAAGCTGAAGCGGCGCAAGCGATTGGCATGAAAAAATTCCAAATACTTTGGCGAGTGACGTTGCCACAAGTGTGGCGTATTGCACTGCCAGGACTGGGTAATTTGTTTTTGGTACTGCTCAAAGATACCGCGTTGGTTTCCGTAGTCGGGCTTGAAGATATCATGCGCCACGCCAAAACGGCAGCGACTTCTACGCAAAGCCCGTTTACTTTTTATATGGCAGCAGCATTGTTGTACTTGAGTCTGACCGTCATCATCACGGGTGTGATTATGTGGCTAGAGTGGGTCAATAACCCAGCAGAGCGTTATGCAAAACGCCTGCAAAAAATTGGCATGGCAAAATAGGGGATACATCAATGAACTGGAATTGGCAAATTATTATTGATAGTATCCCAAAACTGCTGCAAGGTAGTATTATCACCATTGAGCTTGTGGTGTTGTCGGGTTTATTGGGGTTTATGTTGGCAGTGCCGCTAGCCTTGGCTAGGCTATCAAAAAAACCTTGGGTACAGGCATTGCCGTTTGCATATATTTTCTTTTTTCGTGGTACGCCGCTACTGGTGCAAATCTTTTTGATTTATTATGGCTTGTCACAATTTAAATGGGTGACCGAGTCCGTGCTGTGGAAATCGGGTGTATTAGCCAGCCCATTTTGGTGCGCTATCATCGCTTTTACCCTCAATACGGCAGCTTATACCGCAGAAATCATCCGCGGTGCTATCAAGTCAATACCCAAAGGCGAGAATGAAGCTGCCGATGCCATTGGTATGTCGTATAGCCAAAAATTGCGCCGAATTATTTTCCCTCGCGCCTTTGGCATCATGCTGCCTGCGTATGGCAATGAAGTGATTTTTATGCTCAAAGGCAGTGCGCTGGCATCGACCATCACTTTGATGGATATCACCGGTGTGGCAACGACGATTATGTCAAAAACTTATACCGTTTTTGAGTTGTTCTTTGCCTCAGGTGTCATTTATTTGTTATTGTCTTGGCTATTAATTGGGATGTTTCGATTGGCAGAAAAACGCATCAATCGTCATCTTTCTTATCAGCCCGTCAGTAATGGGGGCGTCACTGCCTAAGTTAGGCTAAGCTAGATTAAGCTAGACAAAGAGTTTGGATGTATTGGAGGCGTGCCAATGAAACAAGCAGTTATAGTATCAAGTTTGCTGATAGGTGGGGTATTGATCTCGGCTTGTCAACCTGCCAGTGATAACAAGCCAGCGCAAAATAGCACAGCAAGTGCCACAGTAAGTACCACAATGGCTAGCGTTCAAAGTCCGCATCACGTTGCCAGTGTAGCTGTCGCCAGTACCGTATCCCCCCAAACCGCCCAAAACGGTGTGCCCAAACAAATCAACTGGGCATTGGTGGATTCGGGCATTAAGCCAGTCGATAAAGCTAGCTTTAAATACCCGTTTGCGCTCGATAGCGAGCCTGTCAAAGCCTATGCCGAGATGTATCATGTGGATAATGAAACCTCCCGCTACAACTTAACGGTGGGTATGGCAGTCAATGAAGTCTTATCTAAAGTGCTCGACCAGCTGGGTACTGCCTATGTGTCACATGAACTCACAGCCGGTAAAAACAGCGCGTTTGTCATCCATACCGCCCAGCAAATTGCCCCGAGCCAATACACTTACGTCTTTGCCGAGCCTTTTGCCAAAGGGTTAACCATTCCTGTCAAAATCATCAATGATGGCAAAAAATAAATAAGTTGCCATCGGTATGTTGACGTTTATTTATCGTTTAAGGAAATACCATGCGTGTGCTAGGATTGGAAACATCCTGCGATGAAACGGGATTAGCCATTTTTGATAGTGACCAACGTCACCAACCCAATCAAGGTTTGGTCGGACAAGTGCTGTATAGTCAAATCGCGCTACATGCGACGTATGGTGGGGTAGTCCCTGAACTTGCAAGCCGCGATCACATCCGTAAATTGGTGCCCTTGTTACAGCAACTGCTGGATGACTGCCAACTTAAAAAAACCGATATCGATGCAATTGCCTTTACCAAAGGTCCTGGACTGGTGGGCGCGTTGATGACTGGGGCATTATTTGGGCGCAGTTTGGCGATGGCACTTGATATTCCTGCGATTGGCGTACATCACATGGAAGGACACTTACTCGCGCCGCTATTAGGCGCCAATCCGCCCGATTTTCCGTTTGTCGCGTTGCTGGTGTCGGGTGGACATACCATGTTAGTGGCGGTCAAAGGCATCGGGCAATATGAAATATTAGGTGAGTCGATTGATGATGCCGCAGGCGAGTGCTTTGATAAAGCCGCTAAAATGCTAGAGTTGCCCTACCCTGGTGGACCTAATATTGCACGCTTGGCGCAAACAGGCAATCCGTTAGCCTATGAATTACCGCGCCCGATGTTGGGCAAAGGATTGGATTTTTCTTTTAGTGGTATGAAAACCGCCGTGCATAATTTGATTAAAGACCATCCAACTGATAGCCATAATCCTGAGCATGCCCAGACGCGTGCCGATATTGCGGCAAGTTTTCAATATGCGATGGTCGATACGTTGGTGAAAAAATGCGTTAAAGCCTTGCAGCAAACGGGCATGAAACGTCTGGTGATTGCAGGCGGGGTGAGTGCCAATCAACAACTACGAGAATCGCTAGCTGAGGCATTAGCCAAAATCAATGCCACTGTGCATTATGCACCGCCTGCCTTGTGTACCGACAATGGCGCCATGATTGCCTTCGCCGGGTGGCAGCGCTTGAACGCAGGTCAACACGATGAACTAGCCGTTAGCTGCTTGCCACGTTGGGATATGACAACGCTGCCTGCTGTCAATCCAATTAACTCATAACCACCACAAGGACTTGAAGATGCCATGGCTATGGATAGGATTGGGGGCGGCATTTGGGGCAATGCTGCGCTGGTGGTTAGCCCGAATCAACAGCGTACATCCTTGGTTGCCCTATGGCACACTATTTGCCAATGTACTAGGCGGGCTGTTAATGGGATTTGCCTTGATACTTACCCAAAAGATGCACCCAAACTTACGACTGTTTATCACCACCGGGTTTTTGGGGGGACTGACAACGTTTAGTACGTTTAGTGCCGAAGTGTTTACTTTGTTGAATAGCGGCAAGGTATGGCAAGGTGTGGCCTTGATCGGCATCCATGTGCTTTTAACTTTGGTTGCGACTGCCATTGGTTTTTATAGTCTTAAATTGTTAAATTATTGATTACTTTTCAACTTGTTAACTTTTTCATCTTTTCACTTCTTATTCACCGCTAAAGGTTGTAAAACTGCTCAAGGCTTTGCGAATCGATAAGCGAATTTAATCTTAAATTCCCTTATCGCGTCTCACCTATAGCAGCGTGTGCCATCCGTCAGCCATCAAACTGTCATGATACTGTCACATTTCTTTGTAATTATATACACAATTTTTATACAAACCGAATTATGGTTATTATCATGACAGTTAAATCGGTCAGCTGTGAGCTTTATCAGCTTTGAGCTGTCATAGTGAAAATAGCCAAAAAAGGTTAAATCGTACGGTTCGTGACATTTATTTTATTCAAGCATTTTCATTGTAAACTCAAAAAATGTTTTTAGGAGCTATCCATGCGTTATTCATTATTAAGTGTTGTTGTAGCATCAACGTTAGCATTAACCGCTTGTGGTAACAAACAAGCAGACAATAAAGCAACGGGTGCCTCAGCAACGTCAAGCACTGCGACTACAAGCGCGGCAGGTAGCGATAAAAACGCCGTATTTACTATCACAGGTGCAGGTGCCTCTTTCCCACAACCTATCTATGCTAAATGGGCAGGTGAGTTCAAAAACGCCACTGGCGGTCAAGTAAACTACCAATCAATCGGTTCATCAGGTGGTATCAAACAAATCCAAGCCAATACCGTTGACTTTGGTGCGTCGGATGCGCCTTTAAGCAAAGAAGAGTTGGATAAAAATGGTTTAATCCAGTTTCCAACCGTTATCGGTGGGGTTGTACCGGTTGTTAACATCGATGGTGTTGCACCCGGTCAATTAAAACTAGACGGTGCCACGCTCGCCAATATCTACTTGGGTAAAATCACTAAATGGAATGACCCAGCGATTACTGCATTAAACGCAGGCGTGACACTACCAGATGCGCCAATCACGACGATTTTCCGTTCTGACGGTTCAGGTACAACCTTTAACTTTGCAAGCTACTTAGCGGCTGTATCACCAGAATGGAAAGCAGGTCCAGGTGTAGACAAATCAATTAAATGGCCAACCGCTGCCACAGGTGCAGGTGGTAAAGGTAACGAAGGCGTGGCAAGTAACGTCGCTCGTGCCAAAAACTCAATCGGTTATGTTGAGTACGCTTACGCAAAACAAAACAAAATGTCGCATACTCAGCTTAAAAATGCGGCGGGCAACTTTGTACAACCATCCGCTGAAAGCTTTGCCGCTGCGGGTAATGCAGATTGGAAAGGTACACCAGGCTTTAACATTGTATTGACTAACCAAGCAGACCCAAATGCCTGGCCAATCTCTGCGGCAACCTTCATCTTAGTCCATACTAAACCCACCAACCCAGAAAACGTCAAAAATACCCTTAAATTCTTTGACTGGGCGTATTCAAGTGGTGATGAGCTAGCAAAATCATTGGACTTTGTACCATTCTCAGCAGAAAGCAAAGCTATCTTCCGTGAAGAGTGGAAAAAAGTTGTAGGGGCTGATGGTAAACCACTATTTAGCTCAGATGCTGCCACAGCAACTGCGTCAGCGGCAAAATAATCTAATGATGATTAACAGTTAAAAGGGTTATGCATGTCAAACTATACGTAGAGCAATAAACAAGTTAATGCTCTACGTTTTTTTTTCAAATTTCTAGAATTAGTAAACTAAAACTATTTTTTGATGGCTGGGTTCTTATGTCGGATTTACACGCAAAACTCGCAAAGCAAAAACAATTAGACTGGTTGTTTGTCAACGCGACTCGTCTTTTTGCGTTTATCGTGCTGTTGTTGTTAGGTGGTATCTTAATCTCACTATTTCTTGGCGCATTGCCAAGTATGAAGGCGTTTGGCATTAACTTTTATACCAGTAAAGACTGGGATACAGGGATGGATGTATACGGCGCACTCGCACCAATCTATGGTACGCTAGTGACTTCTATCATTGCTATTTTGATTGCGGTGCCGGTAAGTTTTGGTATTGCCATGTTTTTGACAGAGCTTTGCCCAAATTTTTTAAAACGTCCTTTAGGGATTGCCATTGAGTTGTTAGCGGGTATCCCTTCAATTATTTATGGTATGTGGGGATTTTTCGTATTTGCGCCTTGGTTTTCAGAACATATCCAGCCCTGGCTGATTGACCATTTGGGTGATGTGCCTTATGTGGGTCGTTTATTCCAAGGTGCGCCGATGGGTATTGGTCTGTTCACCGCAAGTTTGATTTTGGCAGTCATGATTATCCCATTTATTGCATCGGTCATGCGTGACGTTTTCTCCATTACGCCAAAGATGCTTAAAGAATCTGCCTATGGTTTGGGCTCAACCACTTGGGAAGTGATGCGATACGTGGTGTTGCCTTATACCAAAGCCGGGGTGATGGGCGGTATCATTTTGGGATTGGGTCGCGCATTGGGTGAAACGATGGCAGTCACCTTTGTTATTGGTAACGCTTATAACGTCAGTCCAAGTTTGTTCCAGTCAGGGGTGTCAATCACTTCGGCATTGGCAAATGAATTTGCAGAGTCTGAAGGCTTGCACCAATCATCGCTACTACATTTAGGTTTCTTACTATTTATCATTACCTTTATTGTACTGGTGATTTCAAAATTGATGCTCAGTCGTATGGATAAAAATGCGGGTACGAAATAAGGACGCTGGGGAATACTATGACTACTATCAACATGAATCGTAACAATGCCATTTACAAACGCCGCCGTCTAAGCAATGCTTTAGGACTGATATTTGCCGGTTTGTCCATTGTATTTGGCTTGACCTTCTTAGGCTTAATTTTATTCAAATTGTTTTTATCAGGCTCTCATGCGTTATTGACCATGCCTATTTTTACGCAAGACACGCCATCGCCAAACGAAATCGGTGGTCTTCGCAATGCGATTATCGGCTCAATCATGGTGACAGGATTGGGGCTTGTAGTCGGCACCCCGATTGGTGTCATGGCAGGTATTTATCTTGCTGAATTTGCCGAAAACAGCTGGCTTGGTAAAGTCACCCGTTTTATGAACGACATTTTGCTATCAGCACCATCGATTGTGATTGGTCTATTTATTTTTGCGTTGATGGTACAAGGTCGTAACTTCTCAGGTTGGGCAGGTGCAATGGCTTTAGCGCTATTGGTTATTCCTGTGGTGGTACGTACCACCGAAAATATGCTCCGTCTGATTCCCAATACATTGCGTGAAGCGGCTTATGCGTTGGGGACGCCAAAATGGAAACTGGTAACATCCGTTACTCTGCGTGCTGCCAAAACTGGGGTATTAACAGGTATCTTACTGGCATTTGCGCGTATCTCGGGTGAGACTGCACCCTTACTATTTACCGCGCTTAATAACCAATTCTTTAGTACCGATATGGGTCAACCCATTGCCAACTTACCAAACGTGATTTATCAATACGCCAGCCAACCATACCCTATTTCAAACCAATTGGCTTGGGCCGGTGCGTTACTCATCACCTTGGCGGTATTAACGTTGAATATTTTGGCACGTGCGCTAAGTGGTAAAGAGCAATCATCACATTGATGATCAATAGAAGATTAAAGCTATTTGCTAGTATCAAACAAATTTTATTAAGGTATTCATCATGACCGCAAAAATGCAAATTCGTAATTTAGATTTTTATTACGGTAAATTTTTAGCCCTTAAAAATATCAACATCGATATCGCTGACAAAAAAGTCACCGCGTTTATCGGGCCCTCAGGCTGTGGTAAATCAACGTTACTGCGTACCTTTAACCGCATGTATGACCTCTACCCAGGCATGAGTGCCACGGGCGAAATCAACCTAGATGGACAAAACATCTTGGATAAATCTGTGGACGTCAACTTGCTGCGTGCTCGCGTGGGTATGGTATTCCAAAAACCAACGCCATTTCCAATGTCAATCTATGACAACGTGGCATTCGGTGTGCGTCTGTATGAGAGCTTAAGCCGCGCTGAGCTAGACGAGCGCGTTGAATGGGCGCTCAAAAAATCGGCACTGTGGACTGAAGTTAAAGATAAACTTAAAGCATCAGGCCTGTCATTGTCTGGTGGTCAGCAGCAGCGTCTGTGTATCGCACGCGGTGTGGCAACCCGTCCTGAAGTATTGTTACTAGACGAGCCCACCTCGGCCCTTGACCCTATTTCAACAGGCTCAATTGAAGATTTGATTTCAGACCTAAAAAATGATTACACCATCGCCATTGTCACTCACAACATGCAGCAAGCGGCACGTGTGTCTGACTATACCGCGTTTATGTACTTAGGCGAAATGATGGAAATGGGGGATACCGATAAAATGTTCACCAACCCAGACCGTAAAGAAACAGAAGAATACATCACGGGTAAATTCGGCTAGGCTATTTTGTTATTAGGCGATCTGCGCGTCATTTAGTCAATCACAATACCTCGCTGCTGCGGGGTATTTTTTTGCCTAAACTTCTAAGCACAATCAAAGTAAAATAAATATTGATAACGATTCTCATTTACACTATAATTCGCAAATTGTCATTATTTTTTTTATTATTTATTCGTGTTTACTTTTAAGGATGTTTTATGTTGAGCCGTACTTTTACTTTATCAATATTACCCCTGACGATATCTGCATTACTCTTGACGGCTTGCCAAAAAACCGAGCAAAAAACCGACGTAGCACCTGCTGCAAGTAGTGTCGCAACAGCACCTGCAACGACTAACGCTTCTGCAGTCACAGCGTCAGCGCAGAGCTCAGTTGATATGAGTAAAGAAACGGCGGAATACAAAGCTTGGGTACAGACCCAAATTGATAGCTTACTCGCCGATACCCAAAAATTTGTCGCACTGCTCGAAGCAGGTAAATTAGAAGAGGCGAAGGCGTTATATCCAAAAGCGCGCATGTATTTTGAGCGCTCAGAGCCGATTGCTGAAAGTTTTGGCGACCTTGACCCACGTATCGATAACCGTGAAGCCGACCTTGAGCCCAATGAAGTATGGACAGGCTTCCATGCGATTGAAAAAATCTTGTGGACACAAAATACCACCAAAGGCACCGAACAACTGGGTAAACAACTGATTGCAGATGTCAAAGAATTGCACGCCAAAATTCCAACGGCGGAGGTCACAGGCGATTTAATGGTGCAAGGTTCAGTAGATTTGCTCAATGAAGTATCAACGAGCAAAATCACCGGCGAAGAAGAAATTTTTTCGCATACAGACTTGTATGATTTTAAAGCCAATATTGAAGGTGCCGAGAAAATATTTGCCATTTTAAAACCAAAAATCCAAGCCAAAAACCCGGCGTTAGTCACAGAGCTTGAGCAAAAATTTGGCGCAGTCAACCAACTACTTGCCAAACACCAAGTCGGGCAACAAGACTATAAATCCTATAAAGAGTTAACCCCTGCAGATACCAAAGCGCTAGCCGAAGCGGTGAATAAACTCGGTGAACCCTTAGCGCAGATGGGCATTGTATTGCAATAAGTGAAAGGTGAAGCAAAAAATTGCTTCACTTTACGGTTTTAGGGTGGCATAAAAAGGTAAGTACGGTGTTAGGGGCAGTATGAGACAGAGTAAATTAGATAAGCAAGCGCAAGAAACAGGATTAGGACTAAAAACCTCAAATCGTCGCAGTTTTTTACGCCAATTTGGTGCGCTCAGTGTCGCAGGCGCAGGTTTAGCTGTATCAGCCTGTCAGCAAAAACCAAGCGAAAACTTACCTAACTTGCAAGCTTTGGATGGCCATCAGTCCAAAGATAGCGATAAAAACGAAAATCCTAAACATGCCGGTAATGATGCCAATACTACCAAAAATAGTTTTGCGGATGTCAAATATGATTTTTATGGCGAACACCAAGCAGGCATTACCACGCCGTCACAACGTAATATTTATTTTTTGGTGATGGATTTACATACCGACAAGCTCGACGATGTCAAACAGATGTTCAAAGACTGGACAACCTATGCGGCCAATTTGACGCAAGGTAAAAACATCAAAGCCTATGAAAAAAACCCGTTTGTGCCCCCGACCGACACAGGCGAAGCAGACAGCATGGGCGCGTACGGATTGACGTTGACCTTTGGTATTAGCCCAAGTTTTCTCAAAAAAATGGGACTTACTCATAAGCAGCCCAAAGAATTCCAAGACTTGCCCAAGTTCCCGCGCGATCAATTGCGAGAAAATTTGACCGGGGGTGATATCTGTATTCAAGCCTGCGCCGAAGATGCCCAAGTAGCGTTCCACGCGGTACGGCAATTGGTACGCCAAGCGCGGTCTAATATTACCATGCGTTGGAGTCAGTCAGGTTTTGTCGGGTTTGATACCGGCAACCATACGCCCCGTAATTTATTCGGCTTTAAAGACGGCACTGCCAACCAAAGCACCATTAAGGCTGCGGACAAAAACTTATGGGCGGACGCGCCCGATTGGATGAAAGGCGGTACTTATTTGGTCACCCGCGTCATCCAAATGCATCTTGAAACTTGGGATCGCACCTCGCTTAAAGGTCAAGAAGACACCTTTGGACGACATCGTGATAGCGGCGCGGCGATTGGACAAAAAGGCGAATTTGACACCTTTGATGTGCACGCCAAAGACGCGCAGGGTAAAGCAGTGATACCTGAAATTTCCCACATGGGACTGGCAAAACGCACAGGTGTGGAGATGCTACGCCGTTCGTATTCTTACAGTAGCGGCATTAACCCAGCCACGGGGCAGTTTGATTCGGGGCTGCTGTTTATTTCATTTCAAAAATCGCCCGAACAATTTATCATCATCCAAAATGCCCTAGGTCGTCTTGATAAAATGAATGAATACACCACCCACATTGGCAGTGGGCTATTTGCTTGCTTCGGTGGTATCCCGCAGGGTGGCTATATTGGACAAGCATTATTTGAAGCTTAAGGTTCAAATGCAACCTGCATCAGTTAAAAATCGATGGTTAAAAATACACGCTTAAAAATAGACGGTTAAAAAGTTACTCATGATAAACATCACCCAAAAAACCTTGCTAAGTTTTGGCCTAGTAAGTTCGCTGCTCATCACCAGTCAAGGCTTACAAGCGCAGCAACCAACGCCTGCAAGTGCGCAGATAGCGACGCAAGCTAGTCAACCAGCCAGCAAAAAGCTGAATTTAAGCCCTATTTTTATCAAGCTATCAGACGCGATGGCAGCGATTAAAGCCAATGATATCTCAAAAGCCAAGGACACCCTTGCGCAAATTCAAACAGCCTTTGATGCCATAGATGCAACGGCAAAAAATTCCACGCTTGGGCAACAGACAAGCCAAGCGATTGGGCAAGCCATCAGCAACCCCACAGAAGCCAATTTATCAGCCGTGTCAAATGCGTTATATGCCTTTGAAAAAGAACAAAATCCTGTAGATTACAGCGGTAAGCGAAAAGAGTTTGCCAAAAAAATGGTACCTGCGTATGACAATCTTAATCAAGTCATACAACGGGCAGCACCGACAGATGTCGAAGCGTTACGGGCGGCTTACAACCAGTTTAATGCAGTTTGGCTAGGTAATGAGCGGGTCGTACGCAATACCAGTATGGGGCACTACGGCAAAATCGAAACATCCATGGCGCTGATGCGAGTGGCGATTGAAACCCAACCCATCAATATGGCGCAAATCAAAACCCAATCTGCCGCGCTAAAGGACGCCATCGACAGTTATAACAAGGGTGACGTAGCCGATGTACAAACCACACAAACTGTCACTCTGGCGGATAGTATCCAGTTACTGCGCGATGGTTTACAGGCGTTTAAAACAAACGACGCAGCGACTGGTCAAGCCAAGTTAGGCGAGTTTATTAGTATATGGCCAACGGTCGAAGGCGATGTTAGTACGCGTAACCCCAATTTATATAATCGGGTGGAAAGTCAAATTCCACTAGCCATGGCGAAGGGGCAAGACCCTAAACAGCAGCAAACACTGCAAACGATTATCAATGAATTGGCGGCAATCAATCCAACAGCCCAATATACCGCGGTTGACTCGATGCTGATATTGCTTCGAGAAGGGTTGGAAGCCTTATTGATTGTCATCTCGCTGTTATCGGCTTTAACCGCTGCCAAACAAGTCAAAGCCAAAAAATGGGTGTATGCTGGTGTCGCTTTTGGCTTACTTGCCAGTATCGCAGGCGCGATGGCATTACAGCTATTATTCCCTGCGGTGACTTCTGCCGCCAATCGTGAGATGTTTGAAGGCGTCATCGGCATCGTTGCGGTCATTATGATGATTGGCATTGGGGCGTGGCTACATAGCAAATCATCCGTCCAATCATGGAACGCTTATATCAAGCGTCATATGGGACAAGCCATGACGGCAGGTAGCTTTGCGTCGTTATTTGGATTGAGCTTTTTATCCGTGTTTCGAGAAGGCGCAGAGACCATATTGTTTTATGTCGGTATATTACCCAATATCAGCATGAGTAATTTTTTAACCGGGATTGGTTTGGCGCTTGTAGCACTGGCAGCAGTGGCTTGGGTGATGCTAAGAACCTCGGTCAAATTACCAATTCCACAGTTGTTTAAAGTCTTAACTTGGGTGATTTACCTATTGGGCTTTAAGATTTTAGGCGTTAGTTTGCACGCGCTGCAATTGACAGGGTATCTACCGATGACCGCCATGAGCCGCTTGCCAGCGATTGAATCGTTGGGATTTTACCCAACGCTACAGACATTTTTGGCACAAATCGGCTATATTGTTATCCTTATCGGTATCAATCTTTGGATGAAAAACCATCAACGTCAGCAAACGGCTACGTTGGCATAACCTTTAACCAAAGAATATCAACGTCATAAAAAAATGGGTAAAACTTGTTTACCCATTTGGTTATAGCGTCTAGTTCATAACGCATAGTTTGCATAGCATAGTCTAAACTAAGCTATAGACTACACTACGCCGTTTTTTCCATACGCTCGCGCTGCGATTGACCTTGCCATAAGCCTTCCAGGTCATAAAACGTGCGGGCTTGTGGCATCATCACATGCACCACCACAGCGCCCAAATCAATCAAGGTCCAATCACTGGTGCCTTGACCTTCCACACCAATCGGATTAAAGCCTGCTTGCTTCGCTTTCATCGCGACATGGTCGGCAACCGCTTTAAGGTGGCGGGTAGATGTCCCTTCGGCAATCACGATACGCTCCATGACTTCAGTCATATCAGCCACATCGAGTACGGTAATGTTTTTGGCTTTTAAATCATCCAAGGCATCTTGAACGATGTCAAGGCAAGTGGTTAACTGTTGGTGGGCAGGGTGTTGATTGACTAAACTAGCAAATTGGGTATCGGTCATAAATGCGTGGATTCCATGGATTGGGTCATAATGATTGGGTTATAAGGGTAGCTTAAAATAGGATCATGACAATCCTAAAAAAAGTGCGCTATTTTAACAAAAATCTAACGCACAGGTTATCAAAAAATGTAAATCAATATCAGGCTAAACGTCTGGGGCATATAACTGATGCTCAACAATATACCGATAAACTTGACTCGGTAAACTTAGCCGCGCTTGCTGTCGTTGCCGAGCTTCTGTGCTGTATATCCAAGCCCTGATATCACGACTGGCAATATCAGGCACGACAAACTTATCAATATAAATATGGTTAGTAGTTTGATTTATCAAGTCTTTTGGCGAATGAATGATAAAAGGCACTAACCGATTATCAATATTTATACTAGGGGGTTTATCCGTATTGGCTAAAGCATTTTGGTTCAAATTTTTATTTAAATTGTGGCTAAGGCTGCCCAAGGCAGGACGGGGTAGCACCCATAGATTGGTCAGCGAAAGTAGCTCAAAGCCGCGATACCATTTATCAAGTTGTTCAACACTGTCTTGTCCAAGGACAAAAATCAGTAGGTCATTGGGATAACGCTGTTTAAACTCACTCAAGGTATGAAAGCTATACACAGGCGGCTGACACTGCAGCTCAGTCTCATCAATCGACAAAAAAGGCACATCGTCAATCGCAAGCCTAAGCATCTCAAGGCGCTGCTGGTTGGAAGTTGGCTGGGTTTTTAGGGGCGAACCCGCCGTGGGCAGTAATTTGGCGATGATATCAACATTGGGGAAGGCGCGCATGAGCTCATGGTACACATGCGTAATCATCTGTAAATGCGCCAAATGTACCGGATCAAATGAGCCACCCAACCAGACACGAATACAGCGAGGCATTGTCATAATCAAACGCCTAATTCAAAGTTGGGGCAAAGAAAACTAAAATCCTTCATCATCACTGACACATCTTACGGTTGGTTTGCCGGTTCATCGGTTGGTAAATTGCGCACAAAAATCACTTTGTGCAGAATTTTACCATAAAGCAATTTTTGGGCATAACAGATTGTGGCGCAATAGCCTAGTGGTGGAGCAGTAGCCTTGCATTGCTATTTAAGCCGATATCCTGTGTGACAGCCAATGGCGATAGACAACAAAAAGGTGAGTGTCAAACTCACCTTTTTTTAAACATAAAAGCTTAAAACTCACCGCTATCAGCTTGAACCGCTGTGAGCGCAATGGTATAGACAATATCTTCAACCAAGGCGCCACGCGACAAGTCATTCACAGGCTTATTTAAGCCTTGCAGCATAGGACCGACGCTCACCACGTTGGCAGAGCGCTGCACCGCTTTATAGGTGGTATTGCCAGTATTCAAATCTGGGAAGATAAACACATTGGCTTGACCTGCCACCAGCGAGTTTGGCGCTTTTGATTTCGCCACGCTTGCGACACTGGCAGCGTCATATTGTAACGGACCATCAATGAGTAAATCAGGTGCTTTGGCTTTGGCGATTTCGGTGGCTTGACGCACTTTATCCACGTCTGCGCCTTCACCTGATGAACCCGTCGAGTAACTAATCATCGCAACTTTGGGTTCGATGCCAAACGCTTTGGCAGATTGGGCGGATTGTAGGGCGATTTCAGCCAGCTGTTCTGCGCTAGGGTCTGGGTTGATGGCACAGTCACCATATACTACCACTTGCTCAGGCAGTAGCATAAAGAAAATTGACGAAACCAGCGAGTACTGCGGCGCTGTTTTAATTAACTGAAACGCCGGGCGGACGGTATTGGCGGTGGTATGCACGGCGCCAGATACCAGACCATCGACTTCACCCAAGTGCAGCATCATCGTACCCAGCACGACGGTGTCTTTGAGTTGTTCATGGGCTTGCAGTTCATCGAGTTTGCCTTTACGGCGCTCGACCATCGGTTTGACGTACTTGTCAATTAAGCTTTCCGGGTCAAGAATCTGCAGACCTTCGGGTAGGGTGAGCCCCAAGTTCTTGGCAACCTCTTCGACCTCACTGCGTTTGGCAAGTAAGATACAATAGGCAATACCACGAGCCTGACAGATGACCGCCGCTTCAACGGTACGGGGCTCAGCGCCCTCAGGCAGTACGATGGTTTTTTTGGCAGCTTGGGCTTTTTTGACCAAGGTATGACGAAAAGCTGAAGGGGAGAGTTTGCGGTTGTTGTTGCCTTGACTAAAAGTGGTTTTGATCCAGTCCAAATCCAAATGCGCGGCGACAAAATCGGTGACTTCACTGGCACGAGTGGTGTCATCGGCGGGGATTTCATGGCTGATGTGGTTAAGTTTGGTGACGGTATCAAAGCTGTCAGTGTCAACCAGCATCACAGGAATCCCCGTTTTTAGCGCGGGGCGACACAGATTGATAATCTTTTGGTTCGGCACGATACCGCCTGTCAGAATAAGACCTGCTAGCGGTACACCATTCATGGTGCTAAGCGCAGTTGCCAAAATCAAATCATCACGGTCGCCTGCCGTCACCAGTAAGTTGCCACGGGTGAAAGAATCTTCAATATTAGCAACAGTACGCGCAACTAGTAAAGTATTAAGCACACGGCGGTTTTTGGCGTCACCTTCATTGAGCCATTTGGCATCAAGCTCACGAGCCACGTCCCAGGTACGTGGGACACTTAAGGTGTTGCTAAAAGGTACTACGCCAATCAAGCGAAATTTATCGGAGTCAAAATAAGGGGAGTGGGATTTAATCGCCTGTAACTGCTCAGCTGCCAAATCAACTTTGGCTTTACCAGGCGCGACGGGTGCTTCATCATAATGGTTGTCCACGTTTTTGACGCGCATCAAAATCGTGCCTAGCGTACGCTCGCTTGCCATACCGCCAAAATCACGGGCAAAAATATCTAGCTTGTCTACCAAACTATCAGGATTGGCAATATCGCCACTACTCACCAAGATAACTTTGGCGTCTAGCGCGTTGACGATGGCTAAATTCACCAATTCTGCATAACTTGAATCATTGTCGGCAGCCAGACCTTCACAGACGATAACGTCATATTGCTCAGCCAATGCTTGGTGTTTGGCAACCACTTCTTCCATCAAGTCATCTAACTGACCATCCCCAATCACGCGCTCTAAGCGGCTACGGTCAATGGATGTTGGCGGGTTTAAGTTAAAGGCATGTTTTGCAAGCACGCTTGAGCTGTCATCACTCTCATGATTGGCGGTGGTATTTTGGCTAAAGGGTTTTAAAAATCCTGCTTTTAGCCCGATATAATCGAGTGCACGGATAAAACCCAAACAAGCTGAGGTCAAGCCAATGCCGCTACTGGTAGGCACAAATAAAATAGTTTGCATGATAGTTCCTATTTGTTATTTTATTCAAACTAAAAACCCTGATGGGTCATCAGGGTGAAAGGGTTTATAAACCTAAGACTTCTTTGGTTTCTTTGGCGATTTGGTATTCTTCATCGGTCGGAATCACCCACAATTGCAGTTGGCTGTCGGCTTGGTGGAAGCTACCTTCGGCACCGCGAGAGAGCTCGGCATTTTTGTCAAGGTTCGCTTTGATGCCAAAATGCGGCAAGTTTTGTAAAATTTTTTGGCGAATTGAGGCGCTGTTTTCACCGATACCACCGGTAAATACCAAGCCAGTGAAGGTCGGTAATGCACAGCTGAGTGAGGCGATATAACGGGCTGCTTTATAACAGAAAATTTCGATGGCAAGTTTGGCGTCTTCGTTGCCTTCATTGGCGGCTTGCTCCACCGTGCGCATATCACTTGAGATACCTGAAATGCCCAATAACCCGCTTTGTTTATTTAAAATCGTATCAATTTGATCAAGGCTATAGCCCAAAATACGGTGTAAGTGAATATGCAAACTTGGGTCAACATCACCACTGCGCGTACCCATGACCACACCTTCCAGCGGAGTCAGCCCCATGCTGGTGTCCAGACTTTTGCCATCATACACGGCGGTTAACGAGCAACCATTGCCCAAATGCACGGTAATCCAACCATTGGCTTGGTTGTGAGGGGCTAGGCTGTCAGCGCGGTGGCTGACATAGGCGTGCGAGCTACCATGAAAGCCATAGCGACGGATATAATGCTCATTGTACAAATCTTTTGGAATGGCGTAGCGGTAGGCTTTGGCGGGCATGGTTTGGTGAAAGGCGGTATCAAACACCACCACTTGCGGCAAATCTGGGTAAATTTTTTCCACCGCTTCAATACCTAAGGCATGGGCGGGGTTGTGCAGTGGCGCCAATACTTTTAGCCGTTTGACTTCCGCCAAGACATGGTCATTGACTTTTTCGGCATGAGAAAACTCACGTCCGCCATGCACCACACGGTGACCCACGGCAACGGGTTTGTAAGCTGCTAATAAACCTAATATTTTTTGCAGCGCCCATTGGTGATTGGCGCCTGCCAAAGAGATTTCGACTTTTTCCCCATTGAGGTCAGTGTGTTTGATACGTGCCGTATCTAAGCCCAAGTTTTCCGCAAGACCGGCAACGCGCTCGCTGCTGTCATTGCTTAATAACGCGTATTTGATTGACGAAGACCCACAATTAAGTACTAAGATCGGATTTTGCATGGCTGTTCCTTTAGACAAGATCTTGTGCATTCCTTGCAACAAGCCCCTTCCTAACTGGATTAAATTTTAAGCTATCCTTGCCTTCAGTAATTTATTGTAGATTAAAAAAATTATATTGTGGTAATTTTTTGCCAAATTTTTGTTGTCATCACGATAGCAAAAAAGCATACCACAACAATGAGGGTGTCAACAAAATGAAAAATTAACAAAAATCATCGATTTAACGCTCATCTTTAGTGAGGTGAGATAATTGCTTATAAAACGCAAAAACAGCTACAATAACCCCATCGCAAATTCTATTTTTTCAGTTATTTTATTCTTAGACTTAAGGGCATTCATGCAAATTTCAAAACTATCCGCAACAATCGCCGTGCTGACGGTCATGTTGGCAACCAATGTGCTGACAGGATGTGGGCAAAAAGGGGCATTGTACCTACCCAGCAACAATAGCCAACAAGTAGTCGATGCTGCCGCCAAACCGACTAGCACCACTGCCAATGCCTCTGATACCAAAGTCGATATCAACACCCAAGATCCCAACGTCATGATTGATAATAATGCAGCCCCAGCAGCGCACTCAGCGCCTCAATCAGCGACTACGCCATCAGTGCCATCGGTTGGAGGTAAAAATGATTACTGATGATGCAGCTGCAAGTTTAGCGATCAACCCGACCGAACACGTCAAATCAATCAACTGTCTGAGTTATGATGGCAATGCCCTAACGATAGATGGCGTCAGTCTTGCGGATATTGCAAAGACCTTCGGCACACCGACCTATGTGTATAGTCAGCAGGCGATTTTGGCAGCTTATAAAGCTTATGATGATAGTTTTGCTGAAATTGAGCATCAGATTTGTTATGCGGTAAAAGCCAATAGTAACCTTGCGGTATTAAATGAACTTGCTAAAGCAGGGGCAGGGTTTGATATTGTCACAGGGGGCGAGCTTGCGCGGGTTTTGGCTGCGGGCGGCGACCCCAAAAAAATCGTATTTTCAGGACTTGGCAAATCCGCCGAAGATATCCGCAGTGCCCTTGAAGTAGGGATTGCTTGCTTTAATGTCGAATCAGAAGCTGAGCTGTACCGCATCAATGCAGTGGCAGGCAAACTACAGCAGCAAGCGCCAATTTCGCTACGCGTCAACCCCAATGTCGACGCGCAAACCCATCCGTATATCTCCACAGGGCTCAAAGAAAATAAATTCGGCATTACCCATGAAGACGCACCGCGTATCTACCAAATTGCCCATGACCTACCGCACCTAAAAGTCGTCGGTATTGATTGCCATATTGGCTCGCAGTTGACCCAAGTTCAGCCTTTTATGGATGCATTGGATAAGGTCATTGAGATGATTCACGCACTTGCCAAGCAAGGTATTGCGCTTGAGCATATTGATTTGGGCGGTGGCTTGGGTGTACAGTATATTGACGAAGACGTTGCAAGTATTCAACAATTTGCGCAGTTACTCTTACCAAAACTGAAAACTTTAGGCTTAACACTGTATCTAGAGCCGGGCCGTAGTATCGTTGCCAATGCAGGTGTATTATTGACCCGCGTGGATATTTTAAAACCTACCGAACACAAAAATTTTGCCATTGTCGATGCGGCGATGAATGATTTAATTCGTCCGGCACTTTATCAGTCAGAGATGGCGGTCATCCCCACACAGTTGAACTCACCGGTTGAACCCAAAGTTTGGGATATGGTCGGGGCGATTTGTGAGACGGGCGATTTTTTGGCAAAAAACCGTGTGTTAGCATTGGCTGACAATGATATTCTAGCCATCACAGGCGCAGGGGCGTATGGGTTTGTGATGTCGAGCAATTATAATAGCCGCCCACGTGCTTGTGAAATTTTAGTCAAAGAGGGTCACGCCCATGTCATTCGCGAGCGTGAAACGGTTGAGAGTCTTTGGCAAAATGAAAAATTAATAGATTAAATCTAAACTGTAAGGTTTGCTGGCAACGCTAAGCCTTATTTATTCCTCTGAGTCCAAAACCTTAGCCACTGAAACCAAAACCTTAGTAACCGAGCCCAAATTTGCTTGACTTGCTAAGGTTTTTTTGTTCCCCAATTACCTTATAAAAAATCAGCTATCATGATAAGATAGCGTGCATAAATCAAAATAATTTTAAGGAATAACAATGTTAATTGAATTTACCAAAATGCATGGACTGGGGAATGACTTTATGGTCATTGACCTGGTCACACAGCGGCTTCACTTGACCAAAGAGTTAGTAGCGTTGTTAGGGGATAGACACTTAGGCATTGGCTTTGACCAGTTGCTGATTGTTGAGCCGCCAAGCCGCCCTGATGTCGATTTTCGCTATCGTATTTTTAACAAAGATGGCAGTGAAGTGCAGCAATGCGGCAATGGCGCTAGATGTTTTGCCCGCTTTGTGCAGGCGCGTAAATTGTCATTTAAACAACGTATTCGGGTAGAAACCGCCAGCGGTATTATCACCCTTAGCACCGATGATTATGGCTGGGTAAAAGTGGATATGGGCAAACCAAAATTCGAGCCCGATGAGATTCCTTTTACCCCCAAAACCATTACTAAAGTTCAAAACTCATATCGGCTAAATGTGGATGGTACGCCTGTGACACTCTATGTGGCGAATATGGGCAATCCCCATGCCGTCATCAAAGTGGATGATGTATTGACCGCCGACGTGGAAAAACTCGGTAAAGCGATTGAGAGCCACCCTGCATTTCCTGAGCGCGTCAATGTTGGGTTTATGCAGGTGATGAATAATCGCCATATCAGGCTACGCGTCTATGAGCGCGGCGTGGGCGAAACGCAAGCTTGTGGCACGGGTGCGTGTGCTGCCGTTGCGTCAGGGGTGCGTGAAGGCTGGCTAGATGAAGGCGTGGATATTCGAGCCCAGTTGTATGGCGGCAGTTTGGTGATTCGTTGGCAAGAAGGCTATCCTGTGTATATGACCGGTCCTGCGACCTTTGTGTACGAAGGGGTGTTTAGTCCTGAGGGTTTGATGGCAGGTGCTGGGCTGAAATTTACGCCAGCACAATCAAGTGAGGAACATCGCTCAGACGAGGGACATCCTTACCATGAATAGCACCCAACCTCGTTAACCGACACTATGCCAACTAGCCGTAGCCTAAGTCAAGGCAAAAATAGTCAAGGGAAAAAGGGCAACCGTGTAGGCAAATCAGCAATCGATGATTTGCCCACGCACTTAACGCCGCATGCGGCAGAAGCTGTGCTCAACACCGATGACCAAGCTTTGGTAGATCGCTGGCTTGCTGAGCTAAGCAGTAAGCGTTATAGCGCAGCGACCATCAAAAGTTACCGCCAAGCGCTACAGCCTTTTTTGGCGTATTGCTATGAGCAACATACCGAGCTTTGTCACATCACCCGTCAGCAATTATCAGACTTCCTAATTCAACGATTGGATGTTGATAAAATATCCAAATCCAGTAGTCAATATGAACTAACCGTGTTGCGTCAACTTTACAAATGGTTGATTGCTCAGCAGCTGATGACACTAAATCCCACCACAACCATACGTCTTAAACGCGCCCCGAGACCCTTGCCCACGTTACTTGATATCGATGTATTATCACAGTTATTAGACCAAGCTGCGCCAGAAGATAGCCATGAAGCGCGGCTATGGATTCGCGATAAAGCCATGCTAGAATTGCTGTATGGCAGTGGTTTACGGGTCGGCGAGCTAGTAGGACTTAATATGTCTGATATCGACAAATCACAGCGGCTGTTGCGAGTACTGGGTAAAGGTGGAAAAACGCGCATCGTACCGATTGGCGAAAAAGCCTGGCAGGCACTCATCAACTATTTGCCGCATCGCTCGCTGTGGGTGGAAGAGCAAGACCCTGCGGTATTTGTCAGTGAGCGTTATGGGACGCGTATCTCAACACGCACCGTGCAGCTGCGTATCAAGCTACAGGCCAAACGTGCCGGTATCGCACAAGATTTATACCCACATCTACTTAGACACTGTTTTGCGTCACATATTTTAAGTGATAGTGGTGATTTGCGTGGCGTTCAAGAACTGCTAGGACACAGTGATATCAGTACCACACAGATTTATACCCATTTGGATTTTGGGCATTTATCGCAAGTGTATGACAAAGCGCATCCACGCTCACGGCGATAGCTCACGACAATAACAGGCAGGTTAAACAGCAACTTAAGCCTGAAAAAAATATTAAACCTAGCCACCTTAAGCTTAGCGACCTTAACCACATTAACCTTAACCATATTAAACATTAACCGCGTGCGTCAAATGCTCAGAAGTACGGCGAAGATTAAGACTCAAGATAATCGCTAATCCACGCAGCATCTCAACACCAATACGAGGATAATCTGATAAAATTCGCTCAAAGTCGGCTCGTGACAAGGTGACAAGCGCACAAAGGCTAGCGGCTTTAATGGTGGCGGAGCGAGATAGCAAATCTAACAGCGCCATTTCACCGGTACTTTCGCCCGCCCGAATCTCCCCGACTTTAATTTCTGCCCCTGAAGGGCTGTATTTAATGACTGATAGCTCACCAATCAGCAAAAACGCCATAAAATCGCCATGCTCGCCTTCCGTAAATAATACTTCTTGCGGACTCAACTGTCTAAAATGCAATGAGTTCTCAACCACTTGAAACATATAAGGATCAAGACGGCTAAAAATTGGGCTATTCTTTAAATATTCAAAAAGTGGATTATCCATTTTTCGCTTAAGGGTCGTTAGGTATTATTTGCTATGATAGTCAATTTTTGACATTCGAGCAACGCAATATTCTGCCGAGTTATTTGCTGCGCATCCGCATCAAAGTCGGCAAAAATCACGCTCGGCGCTTGCTGTGATGGGGTTGTTTTATTAGTATTTTGGTCAGCATTTTTGTCAAGCTGTTGGCGACCACCTGACTTAGGCAGCCAGCTGGCTGCTTTGGCGGATAAAGGTAAATTAGCTAAATTGTTAGTGATATCAAAATCTCGGGTTGCTGCATCGTTTGCTGCGTCGGTTGCTGCATTGATTTTTTGTGTCAAAACGCTCTCACCATCGCTGCTGATAAATTCGCTATGCCCCCAAGTGCTGCGTACTTTGCCAGGCGCTGAGGGATTGACCACATGATCACCCGTCTGACCTGCACCAATGACCATGCACTGACTATCGAGCGCTCTTGCGGTGAGTAGCGCATGCCAATGTGCTTTCCCTGTTTGGTAGGTAAACGCCGAAGGCGCGGTCAATATATCTGCGCCTAGTTCGCGTAGTTTGACCGCAAGGGTGGGGAAACGAATATCAAAACATACCATCATGCCAATTTTGCCAAACTCGGTATCCGCCACAATCAGCTCATTACCGGCTTCGAAGGTTCTACCTTCATCATAGTTGCCTGTGCTATCATTGACAGTGGCTTTGAACAAATGAATTTTGTCATAGCGCGCTAAGCAATCGCCTGCACGATCAAATAATAGTGAGCTTTGCCGAAGTTTGCCGTCAGCCACAGGCGTACCGTCAGGTCGATACGGGCAGGGTAAGGTACCTGCCAGCAGATACACACCATAGTGACTGGCAGCCTGTGCCGACCAAGCTTTCAAGGCGTCAAAATATTGACTGGCAAAACCCTGTTTGCCAAAACAAAAAGCGTTTTCTGGCAAAATCACCATGCGGGTGCCGCGTTCACTGGCAATTTTAATACCTAATTCAATAGATTGAAGATTTGTTAAGATATCGGTCTGGCTATTGAGTTCAACAATCGCAAATTTTGTCAGTTTTGTCATGGTGTGATTTCGTAAGCAAAAAATTTAGGAAAATTTGTGGAGGCTGCAGCTAAGTAAAGCTAAGCTAAGTGCAAATAATTAATATACGGCTGAATGTCAAAAAATACTAGCATATCTTGTTGAAACAATACTAAACTAGCAACCTAGCAGAGCATGGACACAGCATCTAAACTAACCTCATTAGAGTAAGGCTTAAAAAAACGCGTTATGAAAATTGGTATTGGGGCAAAGCTAACGACGGGGATGACACTCACCCCACAAATGCAGCAGGCAATTCGCTTGCTGCAATTATCGAGTCTTGAGCTTGAACAAGAAGTGCAGCTTAAACTCGATAGCAACCCCCTGCTTGAGCGTGAAGAAGAGTGGGAGACGTCTTATGACGACGCCGATAACCTATCCGATGGCGAAAACTATCCAGAACACGATACAGATAACGACTATGACTATGACCATGATGACTATCAAGTAGAAGGTGTTGAGTTGTCTGAAGTTGATTTGGATGACTATACCCGTCATGAAACTGAGGTGTTGGAAGATTATCTAGCGTCGGATGATTTTTATCCTGCTTCTGCTAGCCAAGATTATCCCGAGCACAGTGAACCCTCGGCAGTGCATGAGTATGCAAGTGATAGTTACAGCGACAGTTATGATGACAAACATAGGGATAGTTATGCAGACAGCGATTATCGCTATGATGAAGAATATGGCTTAGACGGCATTGATAGTAGCGAGCATCTTACCAGCCAGCAGATCGACATGCCGGTGGATGCGCAGTGGGATGATATCTATAGCTATGAATCTTCGGCAGCCACTGGCATTGATAGCGAAGACAGTCAGGATGATTATAAGCTTGCTACGCAAGGAAATATTCAAGATTATGTGCGTTGGCAACTGAATTTAAGACGGCTCTCCACCATCGATATGCTGATGGCGGAGTATCTGATTGATAGCATGGACGAGCGCGGTTTTATCACGCTATCGAATGATGAGCTATTTCAAAGTTTTGATACCATGTTGTCATTTTATCAAATTGAAAACGTGGACTTGGCGCTTGAAGACATTGAACTTGTGGTTAAGCAAATACAAAACTGCGAGCCACTGGGCGTTGGTGCGCGAAATTTGGCAGAATGCTTGCTGATTCAGCTCAATAAATTGCCGAGTGATACTCCCTCTTGGCAAGCAGCCAAGCAAATCTTGATGCATTCAGAATTTTTTGCCAACAATAACATCAATGCCCTGCTTAAATCATCCAATCTCGACGTCTCTGAGATTCAGCCTGCGCTTGCCTTATTGCGCACATTAAACCCCAATCCTGCACTGTCTTATGAAAAATCACAACGCCAGCTAGATAATGGCATTGAAAGCTACGACATTCCTGATGTCATTGTCGTGCAGCGTGGACAGCATTGGGAAGTCAGCTTAAACCCAGAGACTTTGCCAAAACTGCGTATTAACCAAGTGTATGCCAAACTTGTCAGTCGCAATGACAACAGTGAACAAGGCGTTTATCTAAAAGAGCAGCTGTATGATGCGCGGCTGTTTATCCGTAGTATCGAAGAGCGTAATCAAAATCTACTAAAAGTTGCAACCTGTATCGTCAAACGTCAGCAGGCTTTTTTTGAGCAAGGCGTTATTGCAATGCAGCCGATGGTACTTAAAGATGTGGCAGATGAAGTCGGCTTACATGAGTCAACCGTTTCTCGTATCACTACCAGCAAAACCATTCTTACCCCCAAAGGGCTATTTAGCCTGAAGTATTTCTTTTCCAGTCAAGTCAGTAGTGATGAAGGGGAAGGCGTTTCTTCAACCGCTATCAGCGCGATGATCAAGCAAATGATTGAGGCAGAAGACCCCAAAAAACCGCTATCTGATAGTAGTATTATGAAGCACCTGCAAGATAAAGGCATTGATATTGCCCGTCGTACCGTGACCAAATACCGAGAAGGTATGAACATCGGTTCTTCTACGCAGCGTAAAGTGCGGTTTTGACCGCAATGTTGGGCTTAGATAGTCAGTCAAAATCTTTTCTAGCTGAATTCTCAAATTTAACTAAGCCGTCAAATATAACTAAATTTTCAAATATAACTCAACTTTCAAATTTAACTCAACTCTCGAACTGTTAACAAATCTCTTGGTATTTTGCTAAACAGTAATGGTTGATGGCATGCCCACCTTTTTGCATAATGGATTCATAAGGGATAAACCTTTTACGCAGTAACGAGGCTTAGCAATAATTGCTCAATAGCAACTATTTTTACTCCCAGTTATTTGAAGTGATGTAAACTAAAATGATATAAACCAAGTTGCGAAGCTTTTTTAGCAACTTATCTTGGTACACGGGTATGCTTGAACACTATAATTTGATTTTACTTTTTTTAGGGTTGGCGTTTTTAATCGGGGCATTCTTTCCTGTGCTACCGCGCAAGCTTTCGATATCCTTGCCTATGATACAAATTACCTTTGGCGCACTGCTAGGGTATTTTTTTATGGGGCTGCCTAGAATTAATCCGCTTAATTATGGCGTTCCTATCGAGAAAGTTACAGAAGTGGTGGTGCTGATTTCGTTGGTCGGTTGTGGTATCAAACTCGATAGTCCGCTCAATTGGAAAACTTGGCAACCGACCTTAAGGTTGTTGGTGATTGTGATGCCAGTGGGTATCGCCGCGATGGCATTGATGGGGCATTACATTTTTGGACTCAGTATGGCGGCGGCTATTTTGCTCGGTGCGGTGCTAGCACCAACCGACCCTGTGCTAGCGGCAAGCATCCAAGTCGGTCCACCCAATTCCGAACGACAAGAAGATGTGACTCGATTTACCCTCACCTCAGAGGCGGGTCTCAATGATGGGCTGGCATTTCCGTTCGTGTATTTAGCGATAGCGATTGCTACCGCTGCGTCTCTCAATCAGGGTTTTGGTGCAGAAGATTGGCTGCATTGGTTGGGCTATGATGTGTTATGGCGAATCATTGCAGGGGTGGCGGCGGGTTACTGTGTCGGTAAGTTTTTGGCAAACTGGCTATTTACCAAGGCATATCCCGATAAAGTCGAGCAAAGTTATATGGTATTAGCCTTGATGTTACTGGCTTATAGCATTACAGAGTTCGTGCATGGTTATGGTTTTATTGCGGTATTTGTCGCCGCGTTAACCCTTCGGCGTTCAGAATGTGAACATGAATATCATCAAGGCTTGCATGATTTTGCTGAGCAAATTGAAGGTTTGCTGATGTCGCTCGTGATGGTATTTTTGGGACTATTGGTGGGTCAAGCGTTGGCGAGTGATGTTACCCTTAGCTGGCAAGTGTATGTGGTATGTTTGGCGTTTATATTTTTGATACGTCCCATCGTGGGTTATTTTAGTCTAGGTAAACTGGGGATGAGTCGCAATGAACGCTGGGTAACGGCAGGACTGGGCATTCGCGGGATTGGTACATTGTATTATATCGCCTATGCGATGAATAAAGGCGTATTTACCAGTGATGAAGCGCTAAAAATTTGGGTGATTTGTGTGGTAATGATTGCAATGTCGGTGTTTTTACACGGGCTAACCGCCAATCGTTTATTAGCCATGACCAAAAATTAGTCCAACGCAAAAACAAAAATGCGGGTGAGTTACCCGCTTTTTTTACGCTGATATGATTAGCCACCGCCCACCGCTTGCACCACTTCAATGTTCATATCATCTTGCAAGGTGACATTTGCCAATTGGCTTTTTGGAATCAACTCACCGTTGATTTCAACAGCAAAACGACCTTGGGTTTGCCCCATTTCATCCAATAGTTGTAAGAGATTTTGATGTAACGTTTGTTTGACGTCACCATTTAAAGTCACTTGTGGCATTATTACATTTCCTGTTTTGTTACGCTTTCTGTCATGGTTAAATAGGGTTAAACTGATGAAGTGTGCTTAGCAACACTGATCGCAAGCCAAATCCATGCAATAATAAACAGCGTGCCGCCAATCGGGGTAATGGCGCCTAACCAGCGCGGCATACCCAAAGCCATCAAATATAGTGAACCTGTAAAAAGCACAATACCCAGTTGCATCACCCACGCGATAGTAGGGGATGTGAGGTTTATACGCAATAACATACCAACAATCAACAATCCAAGCGCATGATAAAAAAAGTATTGTGTACCCGTCTGCCACCAAGCCATCTGCTCGGCTGATAAACGCGGTTTAAGCCCATGTGCGGCGAACGCCCCACAGGCGACCGCCACTGCCATATTTATCGCGCCAATACTTAGCCAATTCATGACAGTTAATCCAACTGCAAATGGGTATTGGCTAGCATGGCTTCTTTGATTTTATCCATGGCATTTTTTTCAATTTGACGTACCCTTTCTGCGGAGATATTGTACTCTGCCGCCAACTCGTGCAAGGTCGCTTTTTGCTCATTGAGCCAGCGCTGCTGTACGATATCCCGCGAGCGATCGTCTAAGTCTTCCATCGCTTCCATCAAGGCTGAATTGTTATTTTCTTCCCAATCAGCATCTTCTACCATATCGGCAGGGTCAGCCGCATCTTCTAAAAAGTACTGCGGTGCATAGCGACCTTCGTCTTCATCATCACTTTGTGCTTCAAACGATGCATCATACGAAGTCAGACGGCTTTCCATCTCTAGCACTTGTTTGACGGTAACATTTAAGTCTTTGGCAATCGCTTCAGCTTCTTCCAGCGTTAACTGATTGTTGGTTTTTTTCAGTGAGCGCAAGTTAAAAAACAGCTTGCGGTGCGCTTTGGTGGTCGCCACTTTGACGATACGCCAGTTGCGAATCACAAACTCATGGATTTCAGCTTTGATCCAATGCACGGCAAAAGACACCAAACGCACGCCTTTGTTTGGGTCAAAACGTTTCACCGCTTTCATCAAGCCGACATTGCCTTCTTGAATCAAGTCGCCTTGTGGCAAGCCATAGCCAGAGTAACTGCGCGCAATGTGAATCACAAATCGCAGATGCGACATAACCAGTAGCCGGGCTGCTTCTACATCCCCTTCGTCGGTATAGCGATGCGCAAGCTCCTGCTCTTGCTCTGCCGTCAAAATAGGAATTTGATGAACCGCGTTGATATAGGCGCCTAAATTCACCCCAGGGGCAGATAACGCAGTCGGCATGGTAGGAACAAGCGCATTGGTCATGGCTTTCTTTTGACGGGGTCGCGAAGCAGTTTTTCGTGGTTTTTCAGCAAACTCATCATCATAGTCGTCATCAGCCTCGTCCACCAACTCATCATAGTCATCATAACTATCAGGGAGCTGTGCAAGGTCAATATCATCGTCGCCTAAGCTATCAAAGTCTGGCTCGTCAAATTCATCGCGTTCGTCATCGTCGATGTCATCAAAGGCAGTGTGTGGATCGTCACCCAGCTTAGCGTCAAGCTTGGTCGATTTTTTTGCGTTGGCAGTCTTTTTTATTGTCGTTGTTTTGGTCTTTGTAGCCATGAAATAGCCTGTCAATTGTCCTTTAATTTCTGTTATTTAGTATGCCTTAAAGCCAGCTTTTTTGTAAGAGGCGTTTAGCAACTTTTGGTTATGATCGAGTGAAAGATTGTGTCTGTTGTATTTTCAGACGGTGTGATTGATGTGTGCTGTACGAGTGTATATCCGGCATGCTGACAAAAAGCTGCGATGTCACGCTTGCTGTTAGGATCGGTTGCAGTCACATACACCGCATGACCCAACCCGGTCTTTTTTAGTGCCATTTTAAGTTTAAGCAGCGGCATCGGGCAGGCGAGTCCTTTACCATTTACATAATGCTCAATTTGAGCATTGATGTTGAGGTCGTTATGTTCGCCTGAGCGAAACAACCCCCAATCTTGGCAAAAAGCGTCATCTGAGAGTAAGGCAGGATTTAGCGTAATCTGAGAAGAATCCGTCATGGTAATAAAGTCGCTACTCGAAAATTCAAAGTGTGTTAGATGGTTATTATAGGCTAAATTACAAGTGTAGACGATTGAGATAAATCAAAGTTAGGATTATATTTTTGAAAATCTAACCTTTATCCTGCACTCAGTAGTCGGTAGATTGTAGCAAGATATCATTACAAAATTTGGCTTTTTAAACCTGCTGAAATTTGTATATTGAGCAGTATTATTTAGCATTTACCTTTTTTAAATATCATTTTTTAAACATCATTCTAAGCTAATTCGCTGTCAAAGGTCGCGCATGCCCATCAATCCACTTGCTAGTTATTTATGTAGAAAAACGCCTGTAGTGGCTGTATTAAGTACTCTATCAACGGGCGTGCTTGCTGTCGATAACTTTTCCTATCAAAGTGTGCCCGCTTTTAATTCAGTCATGATTGCAAGTGCTGAGCCTACCAGGGTGAATAGCCAATTAGCCTCTATGGACAATGGGCAAGCGCTCATCGATACCGAGCAAAATCGCCAAGTCGGTGAGTGGGCACTTCGACAAATCAACGGCAATGCAGCGCTGATAAAAGACCCTTGGTTGCAGCAATCGCTTGAACAAATTGTGTGGCAAATCAATGCGGTGGCAGGTCTCAACGCACCCATGGGGCTGGTGATTATCAATGACAAGCAAATCAATGCCTTTGCAGTACCGTCTGGACTTATCGGCATCAATGTCGGTTTGTTGGATAAAGCTAAAAGTCTGGATGAAATAGTGAGCGTCGTCGCGCATGAAATTGCCCATGTCAGCCAGCGCCATTATCAACATCGCAATGATGAAAAAACCAAACAGCTACTGATGCAGGCAGGCGGTCTTTTGGCGGGCGTCGCAGCATCTAAAGTCGGAGATGGTGATGCCGCCGCTGCTGTCATGCTAGGCTCTCAGGCGATGTCAGCCAACGCTGCTGCCTCCTATAGCCGTGGGCAAGAGCGAGAAGCTGACCGTATTGGGATGCAAATCATGAACCAAGCGGGCTATGATGTCAATGCCATGCCCAGTTTCTTTGCCACTCTAGACCAACAAAACCCTGTCAAAAGTAACACCTTGATTCCCAGTTTTATTTTAAGCCATCCGCTCACCGCAGATAGAATCAGCGAAGCAAGGGCGCGAGTCGCCACTTACAAGCGTGATAGTCAGGCTAATATGGCATCAAACCGTTATCAACCTATTCAACAGCAGCGTGCGCAACTGTTTGAACAAATCCAGTGGCGTGCTCGCTACTATGGCTATCTAGTCAACAAAGCCGATTTGGAACAAGGGGCAAAAACCAGTGAAGGTGCTAAGCTTGCGCTGATTAATTATTATCTTGATAACGGACAACCCGAAGCGGCACAAAGCTTAATGCAGGATTTTGACAAGGACATCAACACGCTCGCCAATCCGCTGGCAGTCATGACATTTAGTCAGTTAGCGGCGCAGCAAGGCAATGTCGATGTGGCAATCGCTAAATTGCAGCAACTCGCCTCTGTGTATCCTGAGCGCACAGATGTGCCACGCTATCTAAGTGACATTTATTTAAAATATCGACCTACTGCAGAAAGTGGTCAAAAAGTATTAGCGCTGCTTCAACCCTTATCCAAGCAAAATCCCCGTGACGTCATGGTGTGGGATCGATTGCAACAAGCCAGTCAACTACTCGCAAAACATCGTAGCGGTGATGAGCAACTGATTCATCGCATCAATACATTACGCTATCGCGCGTATGGCGAGTTATGGCGCAATGAACTAAAAGACGCGGTGACATCACTGACCCAAGCCAAATCATTAGCAAAGCAGCTACCTAGTAACCAATCTTTGCTAGCACTGCTGAATCAGCAAATCAACCAAGTGCAAGACGCCAATCAGTTTAAACCATCTTAACCATTAGACGGCTAACGTAGGTTCATTATCCGTTGGCTCATTCTGCTCGGGCAGCGCCAACCAATTGCCAAGTTTCAGTGACAGTTCTTCGATCCCAATTCTATCTTGGGCGGAAAATAATTGAATACTAAACGGCAATTTTAATTTATTAAGCTGATTGCGGGTTTGCTGTAGTGTGTTTTTGGCAGCACCATATTTGAGCTTATCGGCTTTGGTTAATAGCACATGAACCTCAAGCTCACCGTCCTTTGCCCAGTGTAGCATTTGCTCATCAAAGAATTTTAGTGGATGGCGAATGTCTGTGAGCAGCACTAAACCGGCGAGACTTTTACGCGAAATTAGGTATTTTTCAAGCTCTGACTGCCATTCTTTTTTCATCGCCTCGGGCACGGCGGCATAGCCATACCCTGGCAAATCCACCAACCGCTGATCCAAATTGCCCATATTAAAAAAGTTAATCATTTGGGTGCGACCTGGGGTTTTGGAGGAACGGGCTAACTGGCGCTGCTGGGTCAATGCATTAATGCAAGAGGACTTACCAGCATTTGAGCGGCCAGCAAAAGCAACTTCGCGACCCGTATCGGCAGGACACAGTTTAAAGGTAGGGGCAGACAGCATAAATTGGGTTTGATGCAACCAGCGTTTTGCTGCATCACTATCGTCAGTAATCGCAGTTGGCGCAAGGGTGTTAGTAGAATCCATCATCAGCACATAATCTTAATGTTAAAGCGCTATTGTATCAGCAAATACCCATAACCCAAAATTTTGAGCACTTGCTCCCGCTGTTTTGTGAGATATTTTTTGTAGTGAAACCCGCTTGGCAACCTGCAAATGACTTTTACATGATTATCGAGTTATGGCATAATAATCAGCCATATCAATTATTCGATTATGGTTTTAATCATCACCATCACTGTAATCGACAAAACCCTCGTTGTCTCAGAGTCATTAAGCTAACTTAAATGTCGTATTAGCCATATGATTAGTGTTCATTAGTAGGGTAGCCTACAAATTTTGCAGACAAGCGCATGGTTGTCTTGCTATAATATTGTAACTTAGTAGATACATTCACCAGTGTTAAAGCAATAAATATGTATGATGATAACTGGGTGTTGCTTTGATATTGTAAGTAATGCCTTTGTCGCTAGCTCATTGTGAGTCATAACCAACACGCTTTAGTAGGAATTGTTACCGATGAAAAAAATACTCACTGCCGCAAGCCTTTTAATTGCCAGCGTAAGCGGTTCTGCAGCTGTTACCGTACCAAAATATGACATTGCCAAAGGTAAGGTTATTGCTGAATCAGTTTGTGGTGCTTGTCATGGCGTCAATGGTGTTAGTACTGTTCCTGCACAGCCTAACCTTGGCGGACAAAACGTTAAGTATCTCTATAAACAGCTAACCGAATTCAAATCAGGCGCGCGTGTCAATCCTATTATGTCAGCGCAAGTGGCAAAATTAAATGACCAAGACCTGGCGAATGTGGCAGGTTATTATGCAAGCCAACCACGTTGGGGGGTAGGTTATGCCAATCCTGCTTACGCTCCCGTGGCACAAAAATTGTATTATGGTGGTAATAGCACACGCGGTGTGATTCCCTGTGCAGGCTGTCACGGTGGTAAAGCCAATGGTAACGATTTAGCCGCTTTCCCACGTATTGGGGGTCAGCATTCAGCTTATATCGCGACCCAATTAAAACTATTCCGTGCGGCAGGTCGTGAAGACGAGGTGACCGACCCCTCACAAACGCGTATGAATGATGCCGCTAAAAAAGGCGATAAAGGCATGATGCAAATCGTGGCATCAAAGTTATCAGATAACGATATCAAAGTATTGTCTGACTATATCAGCGGTCTACACTAGTATTGAGCGATATATCATTTAGCCAAGCTTAGCGCTTGGCTTTTTTATTGCCTAAAACCAACCAAACCAATAGTAAATTTTATTGGCAAATTAACCTGTTAATAAAAGCTTAGACATAAAAAAAGAGCCACCGAAGTGACTCTTTTGTATGCTTATTAACGATTAGTCGTTAACTTTAGCAACAACACCCGCACCTACAGTACGGCCACCT